>JBAZIG010000099.1:0-4330 GCA_041651955.1 Minisyncoccota bacterium
CTCAAATAATAGATTAATAGAAGAAGTAAAGGCATACCGAATTTTATTATATTGCTGCGAGCTCCTAAATCTGCAAAAAAAACAATAGCAGTAAAACCTAATAAGATGACTCTATGTCTTATACTTAGTGCCGGAAGGAATAACAGTAAAAAACTTACAGGCATTAGATAGAATCCATAAGAATCAGTACGGATGAGAATCATAAGAATCAGAAAAATGGGCAACCCATATCTAATATAGAAAGCCAGAACTGACTGTACTACAACTTTATTAGTAGCAGAATAAGCGACAATAGGCAATAATAAAGCCATTGAATTACTAACTAAGCCCTTCCAATCCCAATAGTTTTCAGCAACAAGCATACCTCGGATAATACATATAACCATCCAAAATAAATAAATTTTTAAGACAATTAAATTCTTTTTGTTTTCATTGTCAAAGAAGTATCTTTTTGAAAAAAAGAAAAGAAATAGAATAACAAAAGAAATAAGCCACCATAAAGCTGTGTTGTCTAAATATTTTAAAACAGGAAAATTTGGAGTGTACAATGCTATCACACTATATATGCCAATTAAAACAATGGTAATTGGCAATGCGATTGTAACAAAATGCTTTAATGTAGGTTTCAAAATCTCTCTTTTATTAATTGAATATTATAAATACAATTCATATACTTTCGATGCGTTCTTTTCCAAATCATACTCTTCATTAACCATAATCATGGCGTTTTTTGCAATTTCTATTCCAATACTAGGATTTAAGTATAAATCTATTACTTTTTCAACTAATATCTCGTAATTCTCAGGTATTAGTATGCTGTTCTGTCCTTTCAAATTGAAATCTCTTAAACCCGGCACGTCATATAATATCGTAGGTATATTACAAGCCATTGCTTCAATAGTTGTAATAGAAATTCCCTCAAAACGACTTATCATTATATATATATCAGAAGCTACTAAATATTTTCTCACATCTTTCTGATTACCATAAAATCTAATATATTGATAAACTCCTAAATCCTGAGCTAATTTCTTCTCTTCGTTTTCAGTATCTCCAGTCCCTAAATGTAAATAAATTAAATTAGGTATTTTTTCTAAAATTAGTGGAATAGCTTTAATCACATCGTGATGTCTTTTGTTATCATTGCATCCACCTACAGTTATCAATACCACAGCATCAGAGGGGATATTTAATTCATATCTTATTTCATTTTTTTCATTATCTATTGCAGGATAAAAGCGATTGCTTCCATACCAATTGTTTAATTTCATGGTCTTATTGCCATAGAGTTTCAATTCATGTTTGTAAACGGAATCACTTATAGATTGAAACTTACATTTAAATATTACTTTTGCTGACCATCGTAATAAACAATGATAAAAATAACTATACCAACTAGTAGGAAAAATAGCATGGAATGTTTTAACGGATTTTACTCCCGCTAACCAAGCACACAAAGCCATTCCCCACATAGAGTCATGTGAATGAATATGAACAACATCAATCTTCTCTTCCTTAATAAACTTTATAAACCTTCGATAATATTTTATGCGACCTCCATAATTTTTTAAACGTGGAAAAGGTTTATGAAAAACCATGTACCCAGCACGCTCAAAGTAAGGAGCAAATTCACCTAATTGAGGTGAACCAGCTACTACCATAAGTTCGCATCCTTTCTTCTGAAAAACAGGTGCTGCATCAACATACATTATCTCTGCTCCTGAAAATTTTAGTTCGTAAAGTATATGTGCTATTTTCATGTTTTAGCTCTCATTGTAATCAAAATCTGCAAATTAATGATTCTCTTTTCCATGAATCTCCTATTTAACTAAGGGTTTGTAATGAAATAAGTTGACTGTTTGAAACGAAGCTATTTTATTCGTTAACAACTTGAAATTCTGCGAATAGCGGGCAATTTAATGAATTTTCAAGGAAGTTAAAGGACAAAAGAGCAAGTTTAGAGCGTCAAGTTATTTCGCCACAATCCCTAAATCACTCAATCATATATACAATAATCAGTCATTTTTTTTATCTTTATGTAGTTTTATCACGTTGCTATATATCTGTTTATATTGCTCGGTTGTTTTATTCACATCATGCCTTATTGATGCAATTAACTTCGCATTTTCACTTAAATTAATTGCTAATGCATCATCTTCAAAAACACGTGATATTTGATAAGCTAACATTGAATAATCACCCGATGGAAAAAACAATGCGCTCTTTTCATCTTTTACAATAGACATAACACCTCCTACAGGAGTAACAATGGATGGCGTACCTATCATCATAGCTTCACCTAATGAATTTGGACTATTTTCAACAAACGAAGAAAGAACAAACAAATGAGCTTTAGTGAACTCATTTGACATTTCTTCATCATTAAGTCGTTTTAATAATACCAGATTGTCTTCTAAGTTTAATCTTCTTATCTCCTTTTTCAAATAATTGCTATAATCTTCAGCTATTAGATAATCTTTAAATTTCACCGATTTAAGATTTAAATCTGAAAGCGGTGAGACAATTTGAATGTTTGGATATTTATCTTTAAGTATTGCTGCAGCTTTCAACAAAACATGAAATCCCTTTATTGGATAAGCAGAAGATGAAATAAATACCCGATAGCGTGTGCAATCCTTAATACTCCATTTTTTATTGTAAAATGGTTCTCGCAACAATTCTTCTCCTTGAAAGTATATTGCTGATGAATTAAAAGCAGCTAACTGAGATCTATCCCACAATGTTCGACCAATAAAGTATGTATTAATCTCTAATATTTCTTTTTCAATAATGCAATAGTTTTTCCAGTTTTTCAACACCACTTTTATCCCTCCAACTCCTAACCAGTTCTTGAGTGACATATATTTTTTGAAATGTAGTGTTGCTACACTGTATTTTAAAAAAAGATAGTAAGGATTTATTAAACCCTGTATTGAACATACAATAGGTATGTTTGCATCAATATGTTTTCTCAATAAACCAAAATTCTTCTCAACACCGTGTATATGTATTATATCTGGTTTAAAGTCATCTATAGCTTGTAGATAGTTTTGTACTAGCTTTGTATTAAATTGTTTCGTATTATCACCCGAGTCAATAGGAATAGAGTAATATTGAATATTATTGATTATTTTTTTTTGATAATTTCCTTTTAAAATAGGAACAATAGAACCCATTTCCATGTTAGTTTCCTTATATAAGCCATAAAAAAGGGGAGTTATCCAAGAACCACCTCTTGTGGGTTTTCCTTTCACGAAAGAATAAAAAGGTTCAAACACGTCATGTGTTATCCATAGTACCCGTACTTTTGTGTTTTGTGTTTTCATTTTGTGAATTTTAAATTACAGTATTTCGCATACCAATGAAATAAACTAAATTTAATTAGAATTCTAAGTCCTTTATGACCCTTAATACCTTTCCATTTATTATTTAACCAGTGTTCATAATAAATAGATAAATCAATAAGATTAAACTTAGTAAGATTTTTTCTTCTATATTTTTCAAATATTTCTAATGACTCTTTTACTCTATCATTATCTATTCTTGAATCCCTTGATATAGAGCTTTTATGAATTCTATATACTACAGTTGTCTTATTCAAATAATAAATCTTATAATTGTTAGAATTAACCCGATATATTAAGGTCATATCGTCATAAATCCTATAACATTCATCAAAATAATCAATTCTTTCAAACAGTTCTTTATTAATAAAGAAAGTTGGAGAGTTTAAGAATACTGGCCAACGAGTATAAGCCTTGAGTTGACTGGTTGCAGTATTAGCTGAAAAGTAAAATTTTAAACCTCTATTTTCTATACTCTCATTTTCAATTAAAACACCCTTATCATTCATTTCCAATAAATTTGAAACGACAAACTTAGCTTGAGGGTTTTCTTTTATAAATAATAGATTATCTTGAATACACTTTTCCAATAAATGGTCATCAGCAGCAATTAATTTAATCCATTTACCTGCCGAGTTTTTTACCCCTCTATTACAGTTAGAAGGGATTCCAGTGTTATTTTGTGTAGTGATAATCTTTGTTCTAACAAACCTCTTATTATTTTCTTTGACCCATTCATTACAGATTGCAACTGTATTATCTAATGAGTAATCATCCGTTATTATTAATTCAATATTCTGGTAAGTTTGTTTTCTTACACTTTCCAGTGTTTCCAAAACATACTTCGAGCTGTTGTATGTAACAACTATTATTGATACCAAAGGTTCTTTTGATTCTTCCATTTTAATTACTGCAATTTTTTCCTTTTTTTCTCAAAAAATCTCTGACTATTTGCTTCATTGCAATTCGTTTCTCTAATTCATTCA
>JBAZIG010000099.1:4340-5164 GCA_041651955.1 Minisyncoccota bacterium
ATTCATTCAGCGAGTACCAACTTGAAATAATTATTAATATAACACCCACTATATAAGGATAGGGTTGATCTAAAAACTTCACGGCAACAAAGCTTATTAATGCTAATGCAAATTGAATAAAAAACAATACTAAAAAAGATTTTTCAAATGAGAAATCATATTTCATCTTAGCAATCACGTATACCTGAATCAAGTAAATAATGTATGTTATCAAAAAAGAGAATCCCAATCCTGTCAATCCATAAAAATGATAGCCTAAAATATTAAATAACAGCGTATAGCCATTTCCTATAAACTCGTTCCAGAAAAACAATCTACTGGCACCTTTTGCTAAAAACACAAATGCTACTGCCCAACTCCCTGCTTTAAAAAACATACCTAATGCTGCCCAATAAACCATACCTGTAACTGCTACAAACTGCGTAGAATATAACAATATAACTGCCCAGTTTATAAATACCAGAAAAGCAATTAATATAGGAGCCAGAATAAGCAATGCTATTTCGGCTTGTTGGTTCATACTCTGCTTGCTAAGTTCATTGTCATGTGCTACAGCTGCTAACCTAGGATAGTAATCTGTTCCCATAGCTGTAAAAATCATTCCAACATAAGTCCCAATAATAGTGAAGCCGGCTGTATATAATCCTACATCTGCAACATTACCGGTTCGGCTTATATAAATACGTAGCAAATAGGCAGATGCAACTGTGGTTAAGCCACTTAAACTAATAGCAAACCCCATAACAAGCATCCCCTTTCCTTCTTTTATGGTTATATCCTTTGTTACTTTAACGGATTTCACTTTCACTTTCTTTGCAAAATAC
>JBAZIG010000100.1:0-5104 GCA_041651955.1 Minisyncoccota bacterium
TCAAGCCGTCAACGATGATAAGGGGAGTTGTTGAGGAATTGGAAGAATAACCACGGATCTGAATGCTTGGTTCAGAGCCGGGAGCTCCTGACGCATTCACAATCTGAACACCCGCAGCCTTACCCTGTAAAGCCTGAGCAACAGATACAGTGGAGCTATTAGTAAAAGCATTCCCTTTAATAGAAACGACAGCACCCGTGAGGTCGGATTTCCTCTGGATACCATAACCAATCACCACCATTTCCTCAATCCATTCTGGCTGTTCTTCAAGAGTAACCTTATAAAATGTATTTTTCACAACGGAAATAGTGGTATTTGAATATCCAAGACAAGAAACAGTTATAAAAGAATTCTCAGGCACAGAAAAAGAAAAATTGCCTTCGGAATCTGTTATAGTTCCTATAGAAGAGCTCCCTTCCAACATAACAAATGCGCCAATTACACTTTCTCCTTTTTTGTCAACTACTTCTCCGTTTACCATTATATCCTGACTTGTCTGGGTAGATATGACTTTTTCCACTGAGGAAAGAATAATATGGTTGCCTAAAAATTTGTAAGAAATATTGATACCTTCAAACAAGGAATCAAGAACCTTGTTGATACTTTGATTCTCAACATGAATACTCATTTTATGACTGACATCTACTTTGTCATTATAAATGAATAAGCGACCTGTCTGATTTTCAATTTCATTGAGGATGGTTTCAAGAGTAACATTCTCAATATTCAAAGACAATATAATTTCCTGAGAATAGAGTGGTTTGCAGATTAAGCAAAAAAAAATTGCTAATGGTATGACTACATTCCGATTCAATTGATATATACTTTTCTTTTATCATCATCAATTGAATAGGAAAAGCCCACACTCTGTTGCAAAATACCAAGGGCATAATTCAATCCATCCGATATTCTGAACTTACCGGTAAGACTATGGGAAGGGACAGTCTCATTGTAAACAAAATCCACACAGTAATATCTCTCCAAATCAACCAGGATCTTGTCAAACATCTTGTTGTGGAATGAATACAAACCTTCTTTCCAAGTATATTTGTCCGTATTGACAATGGATCCGATATTATGTATTCCGTTTTGGAAAGTTGAAGTCTGATTGGGAATTAATTTGGCAAGTGCAGAATCTTCTCCTTTTTGGCATATTTCCACGCTTCCCTTAAACAAAGAAACTTCAAACTCATCATTTTTCGTATCTGAAATCAGATTGAACTCCGTTCCGGTAACCTTAACATCAAGAATATCTGTCTTAACTCTAAACACTCTATTTTCATCATGAGCCACGTCAAAATATGCCTCTCCCAAAAGATACACCTCACGACTATCCTTTGCAAAAGAGGAGGGGTATTTGAATGTGGCTCCCGAGTTCAGCCATAGATTAGTGCCATCAGCAAGGACGAGATTGACTCTCTGACCTATTGGAACGGTGACAGTATTAATAGAAATGTCTGGCTTTACAGCGTTTTTTCCAAAGAAAAAGGATGATACAAGTAAGATAGCGAGACATGCTGCATAGGAAGAATACTTGACAAAAGAGGAAAACCTTACTTTACGTACGCTACTCTTTGACTTCATTTCAGACAAAGTAATAACATCGTAAAGTTTCCTTTCAGCCATCATCTGAGACAAATTATCGTCAGATGCTTCAGCCCAATTTTTCACGTTCTCATTTTCAGCTTCGGAAGTCAACCCGGAGAACATTTTATACAGCATGTCTCGATCCATAAAGATTGAAAATTATCGTTTTGAAGCCTTGTCAAGTGGCAAATCAGAGAAAACAGGCGTAGCAACAGCTGCTGCATCCTGTCCCTCAGGGTAGCCAAACACAGTAAAATCGATGATTCCAAGAGGTGTTTCTTTAGGCCAATCAGTAATCGTAAATTTGACAAAGCGGCAATTTGTAGGAGTAAAGTTGTTAAAGATAGTATTTTTTGCAATATTATTATTAGTCTTGTCAAGAACAGTCATATAATTCTTTCCGTCCTGTGATACTTCAAGTTTGTACTTATACACCGGAGGTGTAGTCCGAACGCCACGCATCCTCCTTCCTCCGGTAAACAGAACCCTCATTCCATCTACAGTAAAGTGCTGGACAACATCGAAACGGGTTGCCGGCGAAAGCTCAACAGTAATTGATGGTTGTGAATCGGTGGATTCAGGCATCCAAACAGTACCGCTATAATTATCTACTGCGTATGCGGCGGGATATCCGGCTGTCTGAGAAGAGAATGTTGATAATGCATTCATCGCATTCATTTTGTTCACCGTCACAGGTATGGATGCCGGAACGTCCTTCTTTGCTTCAGTACCTGGAGCTGGCTGGGGAAATTCTGTTACAGTACAATACATAAGGCCATCTGCATCAAACTCGATCTTATCCATACCTATACGGCGACCTCCGGGAGGATTGGACAGGACAATGGTATAGAATTGATACCATTCGTCTTTGCCAGCCGACTTTACGATGGAGCCATGGGCAGTACCGGTAACAAGTCCATCTGTCTTTCTAAGAAGTGGGTTGTTTGAAGCATAACTATAGGGTCCTAGAGGAGAAGTAGCTGTGTAATAGCCTTCAGCATAAGATTTCCACTGAGTTCCGGAAGCGGAGTACTCCAGATAATAGATACCGTTCCTCTTGATTACCCAAGGTCCTTCAATCCAGGCCACTCCCGGATACTCGTTCATCTCGCCATAACGTTCCCATGCGTGCATAGGATTGAATCCGAAAAGATGCGTGGGTTTTTCTGCAAACGAAGTAAGATCGTTGGGGTCTAGCCTTACTCCGTAAATACCGCTGATACCTCTACCAGGCCAATACAGATACGGTGTGTTATCATCATCAATATATATATGCGTATCGAATCCACCGTTCCATCCATTCTCGATGGGACCGGTATTCTTGAACACCCCAAGATCTGTGTACGGTCCTAAAGGATCATCAGCGACAAACACGTGATCACTATTTCCAGTAAGGTAGAATTTCCCATTATACTTCACCAGGTCAGGAGCACCGGGAATATTTGCAACCTGATGGAAATCCCAGTTCAGGAGATCATCAGACACCCACATTCCACCACCTGAGCAGCACATATAATACTTACCGCCATGTTCCATGACTGTAACATCTCCGCCTGCATTTCCTCCATTCCCGATGGGCATAGGAAGAGGATTACAAAAGCGTTGCTCTTGTGCCATCGCGATTAGCGACGACACAAAGAGCAAAGCTATTACCATAAAAATCTTTTTCATAAAGGATCTTTCATTGTAAGATTACCAACCATTGTGCTGTTGTAAATTTGGATTAGCCTGAAGCTCGTTGTCTCCAAAAGGAAGCTGCCAATACTTGTCATCCCATCCATTTCCTTCACCCTTACTGATGCCATTGACATCAATATTATATTCCTTTGTGCCTTCTTTGTAGCCAAGGAAGGAATAACGTTTTTTTCCGGCATTTTCAAGGACCTTATCTGCAATTTTCCAGCGGATGATATCGAACCATCTCTCGTTTTCCGAGAAAAGTTCAGCACGACGTTCGTCAATAATGTTCTGCAGGGTAAGTGTAGAAAGTGTAGGATGTTGAGACCTTTGACGTACACGGTTCAATGCAGCAAGGCCAGACCCATCGGAGTCTCCGTTAGCAACAAACTGCGCTTCTGCATACATAAGCAGGACCTCGGCAAAACGGATAATAGGATTATTTGCCCGTGAATAGAAGTTGTTACCGGTCTCGGTGTAAAGATCCTCATCCCACATAAGTGCTGTTGCATTCCAATAGCCGACGTGGTTAGTATAGTATGCACCCGGTTTTATACCCTTATTCTGGTCAGCATACTCCATATCCATAAGCTGATCATACGACATAAGTTTTGCCTGGAAACGTATATTGTCTTCACCGTCGTGTTGCTTTAAAAATTCAATAAACTCAACACTAGGATTGCAAAATGCCCAACCGTAACCTTTGAATGCCTTGGGAACGTATACATTATCAGCTTGGAAACTTCTCCAGGTCTGACGGTTATCATTCTGCCTAGTCTTATCTGAACCAGTCTCAGCACAGTTGCGTTCAAAGATGTATTCCTCACAGAAATCAGTCTTCACACGGAACAAATCCTGAGGATTGGAAACAAGATCATAAAGATTGGATTTGATAATTGAATTAAGCGGATCAATGGCTTTCTTTACATACTCGATATTATTGTACTGAGTGCCATACCAAAGTGCTGCCTTTCCATAGAATGCAAGTGCCGCACCAGATGTTGCACGGCCACCGATAACCGACTGTTGTCCTTTTGCTGGAACTGCAGGAAGAATTTTGGCTGCTTCAGAAAGATTGGAGAGCACCCATTCTATCATCTCTGCAGGATCTCCGTTGGGAGCTAACATATCTTCAGAAGTATAAATATGATCAGGGAAAGGTAGATCATGCCATACTCTCATTCCCTCGAATAAAGACACTGCTCTGAGGAACATTGCTTCCGCTTTTATTCTTTTGATCTCAGCATCATTGGCTTCGGGTATTTTCTCAATAATAAGATTGCACTGATAGATGCACTTGTAAATTGACTGATAAAGGCTATATCCTCTACGAGGTCCATGGAAAATCCAGTCGCTGGGCTGACAAGTTAGTTCGTCAGCGTTCCTGTAACGGTTTGCATTATCTGCATACTTACCGCCACCACAAGTGATATCATCAGAGATGATTTCAAAAAAGTTCTGAATCTGAACCTCCTCCGGACCGGAAAAGTAGATATTATATGATGCGGCAATCAGTTTCTCTGCATCTTCAATCGTTGCGTTTTCATAGAATGAATCAAAATCGGTAGCGCCCTTACGTGGATTGTTCAATTCCTTTGTGCAAGAGGACAAATAAAATGTAAGTAATAATAGGGATGCGAAAATTATTGATTTTTTCATAATGTTTCAATATTAAAATGACACGTTCAAACCGAATACCAATTTCTTTGAGATAGGATATGAACCTGTATCTACTGCAAGGCCATTGGTCGCCGAGCCATAGAGGCCGACCTCAGGGTCAAGTCCCGGATATTTCGTGAATGTAATCCAATCGTCTAAAGATACATAAATTCTCAGATCA
>JBAZIG010000101.1:0-1482 GCA_041651955.1 Minisyncoccota bacterium
AGGCAACAACTCCTTGCGTTCATCTTCACTCACCTTAAAATCTTCCGCCAATTCTTCTATCAAATCCCTAAATACATGCTCCTTCTTGTCCGCTAACTTTTCAAGCAACGGAAGCATCAATGACTGAAAATCTGGTATCATAATCGTTTGTTTATTGTTGATCGTAGCTGTAGCCTAATCATTAGAGACATTGTGGTATGTAGCACATAAATAGCGTAATACAATCGAACTCATAGATTAAACAGGGTAGTGGGATCACTGCATCTTTGTACAGCAATCTGTAAAGTTAAAAGATTCGATGATTATTTTCAAGTATTTTCAATCTAAACCAACAAGTTACAGCAAACTGAAACACCACTCACAACCGAAATCAAACCCAAACCGACCGAAATCAAGGTTATAATGACTGAATCACTTGCTGTTTATCTGCGAAACCCAATATAAATTTTCTGCACCAGAGTAAAAACAAAAAGGGTGCTATATTCAGCACCCTTTATCATTCGCTGTTAGATTCTAGATTTTGCTAAAGGTTAACCAATCTTCATCTCCATACTCTCGTAATCTGAATGATGTGTCCGTAAGAACTTCAATATATAAAACAGTATTCTCTGGTGAATCTCCAATTGTAAACAATGTAACGTTATTACCATCCTGTGAAATATAAAAATATAAATCAAAATATGCTTCGTACGGTAATTCACTTTCTTCGGAACTCAATCTGATTTTACCATGTATTTTTACAGTAGCTATTTCAGCTATTAAAATTTCTCTTGGTGGATTGTATTTTTCCAAAATTATTAACTGCTCACCCGCATTCCCGTCTAAAATAAATGTACCATTCAATACTTGTAGTACATTAATCTGTTCCTGGGTAAAATGCGTTAAATCCATAGCATCCTGCGGTTCGCAAGAAGTCAGTAATAGGGATAGACCGGTAAAAATGACAAATAGCTTTTTCATAATATTTTATTTGTTGTGGTTAATGTCTTGAAAATCTATTTTTTCGGATAAATGACAGGTTTGACCCAATATAATAAAAATGGAATCATATTTAATTGAATGTCTGTTATATAGACGTTTTGTTTGTTAAATTGACACTTAATCAAGAAACGTCTTATCCAAAATCTACTCAAAACGATTCTGTATATTACTTTATTGAGCATATAGACAATGATGGAAACTCAATTTTCATTTCACAAATTTTAGTACGTTGCCTCTCTGTATTTATTTAATTTCCATTATGGCCCAAAATAGATACCCAGAACGTCAAAACATGACGTAGTCAATAAAAATTGTTAAAAAAAGTATAAGTGAAAATCGGAGACTTGTAGAATACTAATTAAGGGAAACAAAAAGTAAACAACTCTCTCAAAATGAATTATCCCTAAAGTAAAGCCGTGGTTTAAGACAAGGTATCAGTCATTCTCTTTCCGCTCCGCCAACTCCGCTCCAATCGAATCACTGATCTTTATCCTCACTTCC
>JBAZIG010000101.1:1492-5099 GCA_041651955.1 Minisyncoccota bacterium
CACAAATCTGTATTTATAGAATTTCCAGCTGGGGTCAAAATAACTGCTCATTACGTCAAAACATGACGTAGTGGACAAAAATTGCTTCCAAAAAGGATCTTACTTAAAGCCGAGATGTAAGCCGAGATGTAAGCCAAGCCGAGGCATCAGTCATTCTCTTTCCGCTCCGCCAACTCCGCTCCAATCGAATCACTGATCTTTATCCTCACTTCCGCTCAGAGATTGTTATCCTCCATTCCGCTTCCGCTCCATTCCAGACAACAAGCTCTTTACGCTCCAGTTCCACAATAGGTATTCACTTCGCTTATGATTTAATCCCCACCTTCTGTTGGCGTCAATTATGGGATAGAAACTGTCTCCTTTATAACTGGATACCAATCAGTAGAATTATCAAAAAATCGGGAGGTACATATAGCAGTAGGGTATGCGTTGTTCCAATTACCAATGAATTCGTTTAATTCACTAATTATTGTTTTAGCGTCTGCTTTTGAAACTATCCCTTCCACACCTGCTTGCTCGTCATTAATGGCGTAGCAACCATAATACCTAGCGATATTGTACTTTCTCCCAAAAATCAATCCACCAATAGAACAGCCAGGGAGAATTGTACCGGCATTATATGAGCCATATGCAATAACATCTGTAAGGCATTCGCCACATATTCCACCGGCAGATCCTAGATTAGCATAGACATCACCTAAATTGTAACATCCGACAACATTGCCTCCATCTCCGACAATTCCGCCTGACATACATTTATAATTTAAATAATGGGATGGGTAGGATGTTGATATGTCACCAGTATTATAACATCCAAAAATATAACCTAGAATATTCCATCCAACGATTCCACCAGCAGCAGCTGGATTATTATCGTTTTCAGCTAAATTGATATCAGCTGTGTTTGAACAGAATTCAATTATACTATTATTGTCAGATCTAGCAGCAATTCCGCCAGCCCATACTTTCTTACCTGTATTATTTGTGAGTAAAGCTAAGAGTTTCCCGGTATTCTTCGAATTATAGATTCTACCAATGTTGTGTTTCCCGACAATACCACCAACGTATCCAGCAACATTTCCTTCAATTTTTACTGAACCACTATTTAATGTATTGATAATTGTTCCGTAATTAAGTCCTACAATGCCACCTATATAACAATCATAATTGCCATACGGAACATTTGTTGAACTTACATAGATAGATCCGCTATTTGACGAACTAGTGATAGTTCCTCTATTCAGGCCAGCGACGCCAGCTATATTTGCGACGCAATCTGTAAGGCTGGCAGTTACAGATGCATTGTTCGTACAATTTTTAACTGCACCAAAATTTTGTCCGCATATTCCACCAGTATTAGCGCTTTCTTTTAGATTTGTGATAGAACCATTAAGGGTGAGATTGGCAACCATTGAGGTAGAGCCAATCACTGAAAACATACCCATATCATTTAAAGAATTGTTAATACAGAAATTTGTGATACTATGGCCTTTAGCATCAAATACAAAATCAGTAGGGTTTGTTGATGCGCCAATCGGCGTTACTTCAGCATTCGCAAAGTCAAGGTCGTTTTCAAGCCAAAAATTCCATTGAGAAGTATTAGTGTTAAATTGACCATATCTCAGTAGAATTACGGAATCACGCTCGCTTGTAATCTTGTTAACTTCACTTGTGAAGTTTTGATAATCTTGGACGTCGTAAATACCATGTATCTGAGAGCATTGGATGATTTCAACCGTCTGTGATAATGATGAGTTTTTATCTTTGATTTCAATTGTTTCTATTCTTTCATTTCTACCTAGGTTAGCACTAGCAGAAAGTATTATCCGTTCGGTACGCAATGCTTTGGTCTCCACATAATTTATCCAAGATCCAGTCGGTATTATTACTTCGTACTCATTTATATTTGTATTTACAGCCACTTCAAATTGTGATGCTTTTCCATTAATTACAAGACGAGGATTATTTACATTGATGATATCATGCTGTTGAATAATTGATACGGTTTGACGTAGATTATTGCCACTAAAATTGATTTTTCCACTTCTATCGTCAGTACTTTCGTTTCTATTAATGACAAAAGAAAAAACAGTTTCACTCAAAGATTTTGTCTGTACATAAGAAATCCAATCTTTACATGATGAGTCAATTTCATATGAACAAGGAACATTTGATAAAATTACAATATCAATTTGGCCCCCCATATTGTCAATTTTATACAAATTGTTTGATACAGAAAGGGCATCTTTTTGCTTTTGAGTCACAGTTAAAATTGCAGATGCAGATCCACAGGAAAAGGTGTACTTAGTGGATCTTTCGGAATAGCCAGAATTAGGACTTATGGCGAAAAACACCAGCGAACTTCCGTCGCCAGCCATAAGTGAAGGTTTACACCAATCAGAATCTCCTGACATTTTCCACGCACCGCTAGTAGTAACAAGTATTGATTGATAACCACCATCTGTAGAAAACGTTAGGGTCTTTGAAGATAATTGTACTGTATCCTGAACTTGGTCTTCTTTAGTACACGAAATAACAAAAAATTGTAAAATGATAGCAAAAGCTATAGGGATAAAATTTTTCATAGTTTGTAGTATTATTTATAAATAACTTCTGTTGTTGATGGAATATATGACGTGCTTCTGTCATAAGTAATATATTTGAGTCTCCATCCCGTCTTTACATAAACAGTTTTTAGTGTTGCCATATTATTACACTTCAATGGGACCAAATATGACGGGC
Organism: Minisyncoccota bacterium; assembly: GCA_041651955.1. Lineage (GTDB taxonomy): Bacteria > Patescibacteriota > Minisyncoccia > Minisyncoccales > Minisyncoccaceae > UBA2558. The sequence continues at coordinate 4,235 of JBAZIG010000101.1, forward strand.
AGTTCGGAAAGTCTCCGTTGGTGAGGTCCAAACTGACAATTCTATTATTTTGACAAACAAGGTGATTCAATTTAATACATGGTGTTATATCCAATGAAGTTAACTTATTATCGTAAAGAGTAAGTGAAGTTAACGCTGTACACCCAGTAAGGTCCAGGGTTGCCAGGGAACCTTCAGTACAGGTAAACCTTTCCAGCTTACTTAATCCTTTGATAGTTACACTTTCCACATTACTTCCGCTACATAAGATAGAAGTTAATTTGGTGTTCTTTGTAAAGTCTAAAATCTTGATTTTATTGCCATGACATGACACATCGGTAAGGTCTACATTATTACTTAAATCAAGTGATGTTAAGTTATTGCTATAACACTCGAGGTTTTTTAAGTGTGTATTTTCGGAAAGGTCAAGAGCGGTCAGTTCACAAAAATTACATTCAAGAGTAGTCAGTTCTATGTTCTTTGAAAGGTTCAAAGTTTTCACTTTGTTGAAATTACATACAAATTCCCTTAGGTTAGGAATGTACTCTATTCCTTCAAATGATGTAATGCCTTCACCTGCAATTTCAATTTTTGTGATCATTTTAGCCTCATCTGTAGTTACTTTCCCATCTCCGTTATAATCATAATTTTCTATAAGGTATCGCCTGAAAACAACGTCTGTCACTTTTGTACAGATATCGAGCTCCTGTGTTTTAAATGCTCTTTGCTCACCATAAGCCGTACCTTTGGAGTTGGTGGCATAAGCCCTGGCATAATACTGTGTATTTGGGGAAAGTTCTGTAAGATTACTCGTATAAGTTCCCTTTCCCGTACCATCTGTTGTTTTCGTGTCAGATGTTGTTGGGTTCTCTGCAGTGCTCCAGCA
>JBAZIG010000102.1:0-5084 GCA_041651955.1 Minisyncoccota bacterium
CTGGCAGCGGGTTTGCGCATGTATGCACTCTTGGTTACCTTGTGCTACCTAGACTACAAAGCGCCATGACCACGCAACGGCTCATACACGCTGACGTTATGCGGCACTCTAAAAAAACGACGCAGCAGTTATAGTGTGTAAAATTTGAAAAACATGAAATACGATAAATACCAACGAAATCACGTCATCGTAAAAGGTCGCGAACAAGCACTGAAGGAATTTGTAAATAGTTCGACTGTTATCAATGGGAAAAGAGTTAGACACAAATTAAAGAATTCTTATTCTTCAAATAGCGAAGATGCTTTAACTTGGTCGTGTTTTGACACATTACGTAAATACAAGACTGAGAATCTTGTTGATGCTTTAAATGAAATTTTGGAAGATTCTTTTAGTGGCAATGTACTTTTCGATTTTAAACAAGAGAATAACATAACAGTTGAGATTGGGAAAGAATATATCGCACCGACATTGAAAACCCCAAAAAATAAAAATGAGAAAACGGAAGTAGATGCTAGCATAGAAACAGATGATAAGTTAATCTTTATAGAAGCAAAGCTGTACTCGCTTATAAGTTTTCCTACAGATATTCAGTCATATAATCAAATTGCAAATAAATTAAGAATTGGGTTAGACTATTCTCGAAAAAACAATCAGCAATTTTATTTCATATTTCTTGATATTGCGCCGTTAGAAAAATTATCATTACGAAAACCTAAGACTGAAGCTGAACAGTCTGGTCATGATTTTGCTGATAAATGGAAAAGTGCATGGTGGTTTAGTTATTACAGAAATCATAGAAGTTTAAAACCATTAAAAGAAGTATTAGGGGACATTACAAATAATGATGATGAGTTAAAACAATTGCAACAAAGAATGGGTTGGATTTCGTGGGCAAGTTTATTTAAGATAGTATTAAGAGCTGCAATAAAATGAAAAAAAAGAAGAGCGACCGCATAACACGGGTTTTGCGTCAGTCGGGGTGACGTGCAAAATTGGAGCTTTCTGCTTCTTCTCAAGTTTAGTGCTGGTTGACAGTTTTGTGCTCCGAAACCCGCCCGAACGCAAAGCCCGAAAACGTTAACACATATTTAGAAAAAACATAGTACCATGATAAGTAGTTTTATAACACAGATTGATAATACAGAAATTGTGCTTCCTGCCATCCAACGTGATTTTGTTTGGGAAGAAGAAAGAATTACCAAATTGTTTGATTCCATAATGAGAGGCTATCCACTTGGGATTGTTCTGCTTTGGGAAACTTATTTGGATATAAAATATCGAGAATTTGAAAATGATTATCAATCCGAAGTGAAGTATATCTTCAAAGATAACACTACAAATAAAAGAATTAAACTTGTTCTGGATGGACAACAACGATTGCAATCATTATTTATCGCATTAAATGGTAGCATTGACGGAAAAGAATTATACTTTGACGTTTTAAGTGGTAAGACCATTGATGATTTTCGTGAAGTTTTTTATGTGTTTCGTTTTCTAAAATCCACAGATTCAGTCGAATTAAACAATAAGACAAAAGAAAATTTAAAGAACAAAGAAAATGGAGAAGAAAACGGAGAACAAGAAAAATATTCGGTATTTATATCTGTCAAGGAAATATTAAATTCTAGTCCTGAGGGCAGATTAGCAATGAAAAATGAATTGAAATCTGAATATGGGCTTGCCGATAAGGATGTTATTCGATTAGAATTAAACATGAATAAATTGATTCATTCAATTACGAATGATGGAAACATATTAAAAGTTTCAACGATAGATGAAAATAAACCTAAAGAAAGCAAGGACAGAAAAACTGAATCAGATATACTTGAAGTGTTTGTGAGAATAAATCGTCAAGGTATAACATTGAGTCGTTCTGACTTAATTTTCAGTATGCTAAAACTAAAATGGAAAGCATCGGCAGAGGAGTTACCTGATTTCATTAAAGATATAAATGATGGCAACAATTTAGGAATTGATATTGATTTTGTTATAAGGTCTTTATTCAGTGTTTCAAATTTAGGCTCAAAATTCGATGTTGACCTATTGCGAAAGTATTCAAACGTAGAAAAGATAAAAACTAATTATGAAAGAACTTGCAATGCGATTCGTTCATTAGTTGATTTTATGCAACAAGACTGCAATATTTTAAACAGCAATATAATAGGTGGATATCTGAATCTAATTCCTATTGTTTATTATCTTTCTAATACTCCTAATAATCTTGTTCCAAACAGTGAAATTGCAAAACTTAAAAAGGCTCTTTACATTTTCGGATTTACAAGACCCTTTAGTAGATATGCAGATAGTAGAATTGGTAATTTTATTAGAGAGGAATTAAAGCCATTGTCTGATTCGGGTGATTATTCATTTCCACTTGACAGCTCAATTTGGTGGGTAAACTATTGGGAGGGCTATGATTCCTTTAATAATAAATTGCTTCAAAGAAACAGATACTTGACACTTCATTTACTTCAAGGGAAAACTGGTGCAAAAGTAAAATATTCAAGAAATGCTCCTGAAATTGACCATATCTTTCCCCAATCAATCCTTAACGAAAAAGAATACGATAAGGGTTTAATCAATTCTTATGGTAACTTTTGGATTTTAGCAAAAACAAAGAATCAGAATAAATCAAATAAACACCCAAAGGATTATTTTGCAGATGTTGATGATAGTGTTTTGGCAAAATCATTAATTGACAAGGATAAACTTGATTATCGGCAATTTTCAACTTTTGTAAAAGAGAGAGAACAGAGTATCTTGATTAAAATTAAAAAATCGTTGGGAATTAAGGATACCGAATTGGATTATTCAACAATTTGGGAAAGCGAAAATGAAGAAACTGATGAGTAAAAAACGTGTGGTAACATGCGGTCATACTCAATATGGGGGTTGCAGCGTAATTCATTGTCTGTGGCTCGTTTCAGCCTTTATGCATCTTGATAGTGAAGTGGCTTCGAAATCCCGTACTGCGCATACCGCTGTCCGTTGGTGAATATTCTGGAGCATACTGGGCCAGTATTCTGGCCGATAGTGGGCCAGCATTCTGGCGGATACCGGGCCAAAATTATTGAATAAAGGAGGAGAGCAAGCCCTCCTCCAGTTACAGTTTTTAAGCGAGCAGGTTATTTTTGTAGTTGCAACACAAAAAGGACCTGACATGGCTGGAAAACTAATAACAATGAGCAAAGTAAAGCAAATTTTGCAATTAAACGAACAGGGTGTCTCTCAAAGAGAGATATCACGCTGTTTACAGATTGACCGAAAAACAGTAGGTCATTACCTGTCAAAAAACAAGGGGCTAAATTTAGCGCAAGAGGCGCTTCAATCCATGCCGGAAGAAGAGCTCGAGTCGTTATTCAAGGCAGGGGTTCCCTATTTTGAGAGTAACGAAGAGTATAAGTATCTGGAAAGCCAATTTCCTTATTTCCGCAAAGAATTAAAGAGAACAGGAGTTACCCGGTTTGTTCTTTGGGAGGAATACCGAAGAACGCGTACGAAAGGATATAGTTACTCACAGATGTGTCATCACTACCAACAATGGTTGAACAGCGAAAATGTCTCGATGCATCAGCATCACGATTATGGTCAGGAGATGTATATTGATTTTACCGGCGATAAACTTTCTTATTACTGTCCAGATGCCGGGAGGGCTTTGAAAGCAGAGGTTCTGGTAACCATACTGGGAGGCAGTAGATACTTTTATGTAGAGGCCGTTCGCAGCCAAAAAGTAGAAGATTTTACGATGGCAGTAAGTAACTCGCTTCACCACTTTGGAGGAGTCCCCAAAGTTTTTATCCCGGACAATCTAAAATCAGGTGTCAGTTCAGCGGATAAATATCAACCGGTCATTAATAACACGTTTCTCTCTATGGCTAACCATTACGGAGCTACGGTCAGTCCTGCCAGATCAAGAAAGCCACAGGACAAAGCATTGGTAGAGAGCATTATTAATGTGGTATACACATCTGTCTTTGCGCCTCTTAGAGACCAGCTGCCTATCGGACTAACAGAGCTCAATAAAACAATACAAGAACTTATGGCCATTGCTGTTGCGAAGAACTTACAGAACAGAGATTATAGCCGTAAGGATCTGTTTTGGAAGTATGAAAAAAGTGCTTTAAAGCCTTTGCCACCGCAGAGGTATGAGATTACAAAATCCTATAAATTCAAAGTAAACACAGAGTATCATGTATATTTTTACAAGGACCGGCACAGCTACAGTGTACCCTATAAATATACAGGAAAGAAGGTCAAAGCCGTAGTGTCATCAAGCACCATATCCTTCTATTACAACAACCAGCAGATAGCCTCTCATATCAGAAGTGCGATTGAAAATGGATACACTACAAAAGACGAGCACAGGCATCCCAATCATAGATATGTCGATCAATGGGAGCCGTCATTTGCCTGCACCTGGGGGAGAAGCATAGATCCGGTGGTAGAAGATTATATGAGGAAGATGATGTCTCAAAGTACGTATCCTCATATGGCCAGGAGAATGCATGAAGGAGTTGTCAATTTAAGTAAGAAATACGGATATTATAGACTTATTAATGCGTGTAAACGAGCTTTAACATACAGGGTATATGATTATACCACATTAAAGAGTATCCTTTCCAATAACCTGGATGATCACGGCAGCGGGTCGACAACGAACGTGGTAAAACTACCTCTTCACGAGAACATCAGGGGAGCTCAATATTACAAATAAACCGGGAATCATGGATAGTCAGAACATACTAAGTAAGATGAGCTCAATGAGGTTGGAGGGAATGCACAATCTCTATAAAAACATGTTGGGCTCCAGCCAGTGTGATTCAGTAACCAACGAAGAACTTTTAACCCTGCTCATTAACGCAGAATGGGATAACAGAGAGAATAATCGAATAGAAAGGGCATTAAAAGAGGCTAAGTTCAGGTACCAGGCATCTATTGAAAACATACGGTACGATGACGACAGAGGTCTGGATAAATCGCAAATTATCAGGCTCTCTGAATGCTCATACATTAAGCAGGCAAAAAACATATTGATAACGGGTTTTACCGGAACAGGGAAAAGTTATCTTGCATCTGCCTTTGGA
>JBAZIG010000103.1:0-5069 GCA_041651955.1 Minisyncoccota bacterium
TTATTCCGATATCACGGCCTATATCTATTCTTACACCCTCAGACCCTTCTCTGTTTTACTTAAAGTCCGGTTCAGTATCAGATAATATTTTTCACCATCTTGGTGCTTCATTTGACCAATTCAACTGCTTCTCATGCAGAGATGTATAACTTCATGATAGTCTGGCTCGTCTTGTTCCCCAAAATCAATAGGATGATTGCTGGAAAATGAACTGTTTTTCACCCGCGAGGGCGAAACTTTTCAAATGTATCTAGCTGATTTAGTTTAGTTTAACCCTCATTTTGCCGAAACTTTTTCTTGGGCTATTGACTTTTCGTGATTAAATTAATAAAATTGTTAAAAAGTTGATTATGAAATCGTTTCTTGCTTTCATCCTCTTATTGCTGTTAACAGCCCCTGCTTTGGCCCAGGATAGTACAAGTACTGCGAAAATTGATATTAAGATTGATCCATTGAGGCCTAAATCTCTTATTGGTGCGACCGTAACCGCTGAATACGACAATCAGTATGTTTATGTGCACATCCTGAATTTCACCGGTACGGCTTTCATTGAAATCAAAAATGTTGCTGGAGTATCTGGGATGTATGCTGTCCTTGATAATGTTTTTAAGAGGGTGAATCACAAAATGTGGTTTTACCCTCTTTTTTAGACATCAACTCTTTGAAGACCATTTAAATATTCAAATTCCGATTTTTTTATTATTATGTTCTTCTATCCACTTCTGTTCAAAAAATTAACTTTATTAACCGTACAATCAATATGTATCTGAGAAAAATAACCCTGTTAACATTATCGCTTGCACTGCTTAGGCTGTACAGCTGCACCAACAAGCCGACAGTCATAAGCGGCTCTTTTGATCAGGATGTGGATTTTGTCCTGCTCAGTAATGCCGAAGTGGACATTTGTCATGAAGCTTTTTTAGACACTAATATAGGTGCAACACAATTAGACAACAACGCCATGAAAGATGTTATAGGTGGGGAGACAGTGGGTAGACTTGTATGTGATCGAAATACAGGTGTGGCCATTTATGTACCTAATTGTGATAGATCAACATTGGAACCACTCTGTGGAGGAGATTTAAGTAACGCATATTGTACTGAAATGAATGTACCAGAACAAGTTGTTTTGGAGTAGTTTTGACGGGGCACAAGTTAAGTTTATACTTAAGTTGTGCTCCATTTTTTATCTAGATTAATTAGAAATTAATTAGAAACACCAACCAATTATGAATCAATTGAAAGCAAAGCACTTATTCTTCTTATTAGGCCTCTGCAGCAGTATCTTAGTTGCAAATGCCAGCTCTATTAACCCTGACAATAATCAACATGAAAATACTATATTCCAAGTAGTATATAAAGTAAGTCAAAAGGCAATAAAAAATCAAGAATCTATCGAAATAATTGATACAATGGCTTTATACTGTAGCGAAAATATAAGTTTGTATTCCACCTGGAATAAGGAGGCCAAATACGATGCACTTCAAGCTACTAAAGAAAACATTCTATCAAAATCAAAACAAAAGGTTACAACTTATGCCTACGAATCTTTCGTATCTAATCTTAACGATAAAAATAATATAGGAGTTTGGACTATCAATTGGGAAATGGAAGATATATACATGGATAGAATATCAAATTCGGCTACTTTTATATACAATGATAAAGATGAAGGATGGATTAAAGCCGTGGAAAACATTCCGATTCAAAATTGGGATATACAATCGGATACAATGACTGTTCTTGGTTATAAATGTCAAAAAGCCACTACTACTTTTTGGGGCAGGAATTATAATGCATGGTTTACTGTAGATATTCCACGCAATGATGGACCATGGTTGTTTTCCGGATTACCGGGTCTAATATTAAGGATTCAGGATACAGAGGGTGTTTTTCAATTTACTGCTGTTGGACTGGAGCAGTTAAAGACGCCAATGACTTTGGCCGTGGACGAATCTGTTTCATATAAAACAGTGACTTTAAAAAAATATTTGGCATTGAAAAAGAATAGACGCAAAAGTGTACAATACTACAGTTATGAAAATAATGTTCTATACATTGCAGACATTTATAACCCTATTCAATTTGAGTCATTATACGAAGAGAATTAGCATATGATATATTGGCATTACATCTAATCAAACATTTCAGATGAATCGCGCCATTGTTACTTTTACTTTTTTTCTGTTTGGGATATCTTGTTACGCACAAACGGAAATCAAAGGCAAAGTACTTGATAATAAAAAACGTAATCCCATTGTAGCTGCGACAGTAATTTTGCACCCTGTAGGGTTACAAGACATCCTGACATATGGCACCACCGGAGAGGACGGATCATTTGTCTTGAAAAAAGCAGGTTTGCCCGATTCGGTGGTTATTTCTGTTCGCTCCATGAACACCGAACCTTTTAGTAAAATAATTACAAGTAACATTGATTTTGTTGAGTTGAACGTTACAGAAAAAGCAATCGCACTAAACGAAGTGATTGTCAAACCTGTTAAAATACGGCAAAAGGGAGACACCCTAAATTACTCCGTTTCGAGTTTTGTAGACGTTACAGACAAAAGCATAGGAGATGTTTTGAAAAAACTTCCTGGTATACAAGTACTCTCATCCGGAAAAATTCTATATCAAAACAAAGCCATCAGTAAATTCTATATTGAAGGATTGGATATGCTCAGAGGAAAATATGGCATCGCAACAAATAATATTGATGCTTCCAAAGTTGCCACCGTGCAAGTGTTGGAAAATCATCAACCCATCAAAGTGTTAAAAGATATGGAGATTCCGGAGGAGGCTGCGATTAACTTAAAATTGAAAGAGTCGGCTAAAGGCGCATACTTTGCCACCCTACAACTGGGATTAGGTTTGCCTTTTTGGCTGTTCAACAACGAGTTGGTAGGCATGCGCTTTACTCGCAAACAACAAAACATGTTGGTATTTAAAGATGACAATACGGGACGAGACATTGCGCAAGAGTTGGTTTCTTTTTATGATAATACACGAAATTTGGGGGTTAATTTCCTCTCTGTATCAAAACCCGGAACTCCGCCCATCAACAAACAACATTTTTTGTTCAACAATGCCAATGTTGTGTCAATGAACAATTTATATGTTATCAATAAAGATATGACTTTGACTGGGAATGTTAATTTTCTATATGATAAACAAACACAAAACGGATTCTCTGAACGCCAAATATTTCTTACAAATGGCCAAAAAGTCACCATTGTTGAAGATGCGCAAAATCAATTACTAAAACGCGAACTGGAAGGAAATTTAGTGTGGGAAAGCAATCTGGAGAACAAATATCTGAGTAACAAATTGAGAGCTATCGGTAAATGGAATAATGAAAACAGCATGCTGCTTCCAAGCAGCAGTTCTCAAAACAATCAATCCCTTCAATCGTCACAAATCAATATTAGCAATGATTTTGAGTATATGTTCAAGCGCCACAGACAACAATATCGTATTGGAGCATATGCCGGATATGTTTCGCAACCAGTCTCACTTTCCTCTTCGCCGTCTTCTCTTGCGGAAATTGTCATGAATAATCCGCTTGTGGATTCAGTAATGCTACAAGACGTCCGATATCGTCAATTTTCATCCAACGCCTATTTTTCCGGAGGATTTGGAGAAAAATTTATAATTAGTTATAAAGCTCAAATTTTTACCAACATCTATCGTTTACATACGCAAATGTATAATGATTTGAACAGAAATATCCCGTTGATAGCGGATAGTCTGCAAAACGATTTGTCACGAAATGAATTTGGTGGCATTCTTTCCACCTCGATTTCGTACAAGTTTTCGTCCTCTTTATACGGCACTATTACCATTCCCTTTGAATATGTATGGATGCAACGCAAGGACCTCAATCACAATTTGAATAAAAATAAAGGATATACGCTGTTTTCTCCCTTTTTACAACTCAATTATATCATTTCACCCCGTATCAAATTATTCATAATTGCCAATCATAACCAATCAATTGGCGGAATTCAGGAAGATTATTCAGGTTATATCATGGGTAATTACAGAAGTGTCAAACGTACAGGTCTGATTCAGAGTGAAAATAGAAGTACTTTCGGAAGCATTTCAATGGATTATAAAAATCCTTTTACCGCTTTTTTTGGTGGTTTATACTTTAGTTTTAGCAATAATTGGACAAATATTTTGAGAGATTATCGCTACAACGGTATTTACGCGAATGAAGACGGTATATACCACCCTAATTCATCAAATATATTCCGAGGTAGTCTCTCCTTAGGAAAAAACGTTGACGCGATTCGTGCCGACTTGAAGCTTCATGTCGGTTTTTTGTTTTCTAACGGACTGACATTGAATCAAGGCGAAATCACTAAATTCAGCACACAATCCTGGAATATCTCCCCATCTGTATCTTCCGAAATAACAAAATGGTTAATAATTAAATACAATGCTGATTACAGACAATCTCTGCAGGTGATAAGTGAGGAGAAAAAACCTATGATCCACAATTTCAGACAGAACATCACAACCTCTATCATACCCATCAAAACACTTATTCTCAGCCTATCGTTCAACCATTATTACAATAGCGCGCTTTCGGTGAATACTAAATCCGCTTGGTTTGGCAATATCGGACTCAAATACATAATGAAAAAGGTGGAAATAATGATAGATTGGACAAACATTTTCAATACACGTCAATTCATCACTTCATCTTACAGCAACGTAATGAGCTATTATGCGCAATATGTTATGCGTCCCACGGAAGTGCTGCTTAGAGTCAAATTCAAGTTGTTGTAATGATTGATGAAGAAGGAATCATAGTCAACAAACACTTTAAAAGGCCCTCTGAAATTGTGAAAGATACGCTCGCAATTTTCTGAGAATATTGATTTCAAGGTAATATTGTTATAAATTTACATATAATTTAACCTGTTGATTCATAATGAATATCCGAAATTTTTTAATATTACCCCTGCTTACCATCCTGTCCTGCCAACAGGTGGCTTCACAGGATACTTTGGGTACATCAACACACCGGTTTCAGTATACGTGCAAATACAAACGGGATAGCCTTA
>JBAZIG010000104.1:0-5039 GCA_041651955.1 Minisyncoccota bacterium
CGTGCCTGTCACGCACGGGGTCGCGGGTTCGAGTCCCGTCCGGACCGCTCCAAAAGAAGCCAATCAGTTGATAAATAGCTGGTTGGCTTTTTTCGTTTTTGGTTTTTGTCATTAATTTGTCATTCTCATGTTTATGCTGTAGTTTATCTCACAATTTTTCACGGCTCCTATTGCTGAATATTTAGAAAGTCTTTCTGCAATTGAGGCTTTACCTTTGTAAATAAACATTTAGTTATGATAACAGTAACTCTTATAGTTAGTGCCGTTTATATAGTGGTAATACCCATTGCTATAGTAAAGATTTTCAAAAGCTTTATATGGCCCCTTCAGAGAATAGAACAAGAGCTTGCCATGGCAAAGTATGAGCTGAAAGTAAAAGAGAGACAGTTGGCCAACATGAAATTGAGTTTAGGGTTACTCTCTAGCAGGCTTTCAGGATCGCCTAGATTCCTTCTTACATACAAGAACGATTGTAGCTCATCGGGGATAAATGTATCAGCAAAGTTAACTGCAGGCGATGAAATAAAATGAACAGTTTATTAGAGGTAAAGAATAAGCCATGATAATAGCAATAGACAAAGCATTGAAGGTTAAGTTTCTGAATGCAATACTTGAAGGCAAGCTGGATACGGATGATTTTCCAGAATTCTTTAAGCAAAAAGGAACACAATCCAGGTATATTGAAATTCTCAGACAAATGGCAAATTCTGACCTTGGGGAATGAAAAGAACATTCAAATAAATACTGTTATGCCACAACCTAAAGGAAAAAGCGGAAATCCCAGTGGCCGGCCGTTGGGAACTCCTAATAAGATCACATTGGAGGTTAGGACTTGGATTGCGCAACTGATTGACAAAAACCGAGAGCAAATGGAGCAGGACCTGGCTATGCTTACACCTAAGGAGCGGTTAATGATGTTCGAGAAGCTCATGCAATACACTACACCAAAGATACAAAGCGTAGAGTCGAGGATAGACTTTTCACAGCTTAACGAGGCCCAACTGAACAGAGTAATCAGGGAGCTTGCCCAGGATTTAAGAAGAGAGGATTAATTAAATCTTTACTTCATATGAAGAGACTCTCGTTGGAATGCAGTTAATAACTTTGTTCAAAGATAATTGGCAGTTTTAGTAATTGCCATAAGTTTCATAGGTAATTTTGTGTCACTTAATAATTAAACCGCACGTGTTTATTGCGGTCTCTAAACACAAAATACATCACTTATGCGAGTAGAACTGCAACAAACAAACTTAATCCGCCGGGTTCATTGGAGCTATTCTTTACAATTAATCAATTCAAAGATTGAGAATCTGCATACAAGCGAAGAGAGAATAAGGTTTATTCAAAATATTATTGACGCCATAGAGACTGATAATATAATACCACTAGATTGTTTTGTTGAAGCCATTAGTCATTATGATAATCAAACAAAAGATGGCATTAAAGACTGTTTACAGAGAAAAATGAACAACTTATATAAAGTTCTAAGTATAGACGATCCTTCAAGAATTAATAAATCCAAAGAACGCATCCATGAAGATCAAATAACAGAAAAAGACGTAAAGTGGATACCAAAGATTACGGAAGAAGAACTAAAGGATTATTTCATGCCTGTAGTTTATCAGAGTATCGCACCTGGGAAAAAATTGAAAAACGGGCAAGAGACTTCTCTTTTTAATCTTCTCATTGAAGAAATCAACGAATATATAATTACGCCCGGGAAACCTTCAATTTATGCATCTGCTGTTGCCGCAAAAATATTTTCTAAAAAAATGCTCATAGATGAGAAAGTCAACTCGTTTAAAAAATGGCAAGAAATATTTGGTGATTACCTTGGTCTTAATCTGAAATATAAAAGAAATCAAACGGAAGGGTACGGTGAATTTACAGCATTATTCACATCGTTGAATTGAGTATTTAATTATTTTGGCGCTATCATAGTGGGCCTTTTCGTTGACCGATACCCAAACGGCCTTTTTTCGCCCCTTGTTGAAGTTATCCAGAATAATAGAATGGTTACGCCCCTTGCCATACCCTGTTCCTGCACCAAGGAAAAACCCCCTGCGCTCTCCGTTAGGGAATATCTGCTTGTGGGCATTCTCGTCCAGAACAATGTCCTCAAACTGCGCCTTGCTTATGGCACCGCTTGTAATTGTTCTCTCCGGTAATAATGGTATGTAATCGGTTTGAGCCAGATGAACGCCAGACATGGCTTGTGACTCAACAAGAATAGAGGGGTGGGGGTGTGAACCGTCAATAATGATTTCCGGCTGATAAAGGGTATAGTTCCCTATGGCTTGTTCGGATTTTTTCTCAACCCTCCTGGCAAATACTCCATTTTGGCCTAATAAAGGCCCCCCCCCCAGGGCATTGGCCAGTCTTCCAGGCTGTCTATCATCTTTTGATACAGAAGGTCGTGGATTAGATACTCTCGCAGATCCTTTTCCGTTTCCGCCTCTTCCAGCTTTTGTATTACTTCCTCCTGTTCATCCTTTGTTGGGTAAAGAAAGTCTTGTACCTGGTTCTCCGTCATGTATAGGATTCTTTCCATTTGGAACATCATATCGTCCTCCAGCCGGTGCTGTATCCTCTCGTCCAGGTCGGCCGGTATCTCCTGGTTGTAAAGCAGTCCCAGAAGTTGCCCCATCAGGGAATAGTTCTGATGAGGGAGGAATGGGCCTCCCAGGCTCTTTATCTTCTCTTTGAGCAGTTCCCGAATATTCTGCCCCTGTTCTTTCATCTGTTTTCTTTATTTGCGTTCTTTCGGGCAGCTGTATCAGCATATCTGCGAGCTTGGCGTAGGAGTCTGCCTCTGCGGTAAAGACACGATTGGCGTCAGCTGTTGGACCGCTCTTATCTATAACTAATATCCTGTTATCAAATGTAGTACCTTTTATTGAATATTAGTAAGATAAGGCCTTGGAGCAATATACAACAACCCATTGTAATCCATATCTCTGTTATTGATCCGGTGCAAATCTTTCTTGGATTCCCAGTCAAGAATAGTTTCCCTCTTTTTCCCCTCTTTTTCCCCTCTTTTTTCCCTCTTTTCTCCATAGCGAATTTTCTATTAGCCTGATATTGTTACGGTTATATATCTGTTTGAAAGCAAACAAAGAGGGCAACAGAACTTTGCAGTGCTTTGCAACACAGTACGAACGTACTAATTGGGGCAGGGTATAATTTTAATATTTATGCATATGCAAAATACTGTTTTGTTGATCAATGAGCATGATTTAGAAAACACGTTAGATCGCATAACTGAAAAAGTTATCGAGCGTGTAAAGAACGAATTGGACACTCAACATAATGAAGTTTATCTCTCTCCCAAAAAGGTGGCTGAGATGTTGGACATTCATGTAACCACACTATACAGGTGGGAAAAGCAAAATTACCTAATACCAATACGAATAGGGACCAAGGTAAGATACCGCAAGAGTGATATAGACAAATTACTGGATCAAGAACAGATAAATTAAATAAGTTAAAAAAAAGAATAATGGCAAATAGAGGATACATAAAACTTCCCCGCGATATTACAGAAAGCAGCTATTATTTTTCCGAACAGTTTACTAAAACACAAGCGTGGATAGATCTGTTAATCCTTGCTAACTATCAGGACACAACCGCACATATAAGAGGCGTTAAAATTGTTGTTAAACGTGGTCAAGTATGCCGAAGTATTACAGAATTAGCCAAGCGGTGGAAATGGTCGAGAAATAAAGTTATACGCTTTATGAACGAACTTGTTGGCGCAAGCAAGGTGACTGTACAAAACTGCTCGGTTGTCAATATATACACCATTAGAGGCTATGAGACGTATCAAGGAAACAGAGCTACTGATGAAGCTACTAACAGAGCTACTTGCGGAACTACAGACGGAGCTACTCGGAATCCTTTATCCACAAAGGATATGGATGCGTTAACAGACCTATGCGGAACTGAACAACGAACCAATATCCGAACCGTCAAACGAACACCAGATGGAGCACGTCTAAAGAATAAAACAAAGAAAGAAGAAAAGAATAATATACCCCCTAACCCCCTTTTTGAAGGGGGAATCGATTCTGATAGCACTAATAATTCCGATAAAGGGCAACAAGAGCCCCAAACCCTAGATGAAGGTTACTTGGCTTTTGATGCTTTTTGGAATCTCTACGACAAAAAAATTGGACGGACTAAATGCGAAAAGCTCTTTCATAATTTATCTGAAAACGACAGGAACAAAATCTTTGAAAACCTCCCAGCCTATATCCAGGCCACACCAGATAAACAATTTCGGAAAAACCCTGAAACGTACTTGCGCAACAGCTCATGGGAAGATGAACTGATCGTAAAAGAACAACAAGAAAAAGTATTAACATTTAACCCCATATAATGATGCTCGAGAAAAATATACTTGGATCCATTATTTCAGGGTACGAGGACCTTGGGAGCATCTCAAACATACTCACCCAGTATATGTTTGAAAACCCTGTACACCGTGCAATCTATTCAGTATGTTTGAAATTATACGACCAGGGAAAGAGGATCGATTTGCTCACTGTAGATGCAGAATTAAAAGGAAAGAGCATTTACATGAAGGCAGGGGGCGCAAGTTATCTTGCCGAGATGTCACAAATCACTTGTGGCCGGTTAGCCGAACATGCCTTGATGCTGAAAGAGATTTATATTAAATCCGTGGCACATGAAATAGCTAAAGGCATTAACATTGCAATCGTGGAACAGAAGCCCCTGGATGATATACTAGGAATTCTTAATACCGGGATCGATCAGGTCCATAGTCTGCTTGTTGAAAAAAACAAATCATTGCCTGTCTCTATTGCTATGATGAACTGTCTGGATGAACTGGAATCTTGGATAGCAAAGAAGCAGAACGGCGACATGATCGGAATTCCTACCGGTCTGACGAAGCTAGTGTTGTAATTAATTAAAAAGTAAACTATATTTTTAAGGGTTTACCGGTGTATGTCCACTCGAAAGGTTTAGCCCTTGTCTTGTTGTATGTATCGACATACTCCAGCAGCTGAGCCGATAAT
>JBAZIG010000105.1:0-5035 GCA_041651955.1 Minisyncoccota bacterium
ATCTCTTTGTTTTTATACCAAGTTGGGGAATCTACTTCAGCAAGTGTTGTGTCATTACCAAAGGCATTTATACTAAAGCTACAGGGTGGTATATAAGCATCCTTGATCCTACTGCAAGAGCAACCAACAAACTTTTCAGCTTCTACTTTTTGCAAATGCTTCCTCTCATACATCTCACCTGGATAGGAAAACTGTCCGGTGCAATAGGTATTGGCTTCAGGGTCTTCACAAATTTTTCCGTTCCATCCATCTGCATGCCAGGTTAATCGTGCCGATATGTGCTTTGGTTTATTCATTCTACTTACTTCAAAATGATTCTGATTTTATCCCGTTCTTTGCCTTTGGTGATTTGGTCGATGTAAGCTTTGAAAGCTTCAATGGCTTCATCGGGTGTAAGTGGTTTATTGAAGTTGCTTTTCATATTCTCGATGCTCAGTTCAACTTTTTCCAAGCCTTTATGCAAGTCCATGATGGCATTGCGGATGCGCAGGGCATTGTCTTTTGCTAGTTCTATTACACCGGATTTAAAATCAGAAAGCAATTTTTGGGTAGTGTCCTCCAATAGATTCATTTTCTTTTTTACCACTGGATCATCCAAAGTGTCTTTGAGTGTGTCTGTCCATAGTTCTAGAAGTTCTTCCAAATCACTTTTCAGTTGTCTTATACTCAGCACTTCTGCACCTTCAAAATCGGTTGGGTTGAAATCCTGATACGGTGCTGTGAGAATCAGGCTTTTGTTTACTTTGCCATCAGCCAGTTGTAATTTGTTGATTTTGTAAAGCCACTGCATATACTGTCCTGAAGAAAGGAAATCGACATCTTTCAGTGTATCACATATGGCTTTTGCATCCGAATCAAGCAGCGAAATTTTTTGTGTATGGTCTTTTTGGTTGATACGATGTTTCAGGTACAAATCAAGATACCAATCGGCATATCGTTCTTTGAGCTGAAGAAGATACTTCTTATACTTTTTCAGTTCTTCTTCATCGTTTTTATCCAGTACTTGAGTCAAATGATTGATGGACTCTGATACTTCTTCTTTGAAGGCAGTAACGGTGATGTACTGCTTGCATTGCTGCAAATAGGAAATGTCTTCATTCAACAGATTCAATTCTGTCAATTGCTTTTCCAATTGTTCTACGTCTGCTTTAGCAGGAAGAATTCGGTTTAGTTCATCTACGGAAAAAGCGAAGTTTTTAATCTTGGCCTCTGATGTGTAATTTGCAAGCTTATCACAAAATCTTGAGAATACAGTAAAATCATACCTGTATTTGCTTGCAAGATCAGTGCTTACAATCTCAACGCCCTCAAAAAAATAGCCTCTCTGAATTTTACTTAATAAGGTTACTGTGCGTTTTGCCCAATCGTTGGCAGCACCAACCAGATGCGTATATGTAGAAGGATCTTTTAGTTGATTGCTTAAATCCCTTCCCAACATGCCCATAAACATGGTTCTCAACGCAGCTAGGTTTATTCCTTTGGGTGGCTTGATGTGGGTGAAGGAGTAGAAGTCCTGTTTTTGAATATCCTTGAGCTCATTCAGATTCGTTGAATTGATAAATTTCCCGGAATTCAGGGTGATTTCAATTTCACCCAATGCGGCGAGCGTGGCCATTACCACAAATTCCAGTTCGGCTTCAATCTGAAAATCTTTGGTGAGCCAAAGATTGTCGCTTTTGTCAACATATTCAATGATTTCATCACGGTTCAATACTTTCCCTTCACCTTTATCTGTCAATTGTTTTAATAAACTTTTGGCGTAGGGCGAATGGCTGAAATCAAGCATACCTGGTACCCAACATCCCAAACCAGTTAAAATACCCTCACCATCTCTGTTTGCCTGCTCGGGATTAGCAACCTTAATTAATGCCTGCTTCACTAACCGGTCAAAATTGTCTTTGGCAATTGGGGAATTGAGTAGTGTAAACTTTGGGTAATTAGGACACTCATCGGAAAACCAAGCTTCAAATACAATGGATGCCACAGTTGAAAAGATTTGTTCTTTTGTTGAACCTGCTCCAGGCAACGGATATCCACTCAAAGGAAGTTCTTTACCTTGGTAGTCAACTTGAGTAATTTGGACATATTCCTGGTTGAAAAACGCTCTGGCTTTTTTATTCAGTTCATCGATCTTCTGGCGGTATATGGGCTTTTGTGAACTATCGGCCCTAACTTCCAATGCCAGGGAAGCACCATAAAGGGTTACAGCTTCCTTGAACTCTTTAGATAATCCATCAAAGATAAAATAGATTTCATCTTCTTCGTGATTGCGACTTTTCTTGCTTTCATCGAAGATGGGCATGAAATACATGTAAAAGTGCTGCCGTGGATGGGTGGTGGATTTTTCGTTGGGATTGCCAAAGAAAATATACCCATCACGATAGGTTTTGTGTGATTTCCAGTCAATGCTATGTTCCCAAATACGGAACCCTGTACGATAGGTATTATGGTCAAGCGGAAGGTTTACTTCCAGAAATTTGAAGAAATATTCATCCTTTTGGGAGTCGGCCATGGTTATGGCATAATCTTTTATCTTTTGGTCGAAGTTGACACCCCCTTCTATACGTAAGTGGTATTCGGCATTCTCTGCGTTTTTATCAAAGTATTGTCCGGAGGTTGCAGTGATTATTTGCTGTGCAGTAGAATCAATGATGTCAATTAAGAAATCACGTTCAGTGGCCAGTTTATCAGTCAGGCATAAATCATCCACCAGATGTTCCGTATTCGTGCCATTTTGTTTTTGCAGTTCGTGCTGCAAGATCTTAATGGCACAGGCATTGACAATGCGTATGGCAATTGGTTTTTTGGAAGTCCTTACACCGGTGAAGTAAGACTCAATTTTATCCTTAATAGTGTCTGTGATCTCTTTTATTTTTCGAACATCTGGAATAGCCATCAAATCCTGACTTTTCTGCATATCTTCCCAGTAGCAGTCGTAGGAAAGCAGTCCGGGATTATCGTTGGGTACTTCTTTTTCTAAAATTTCAGAGAACTGTTTGGAAAGGGTTTTAAGGATTTCACGTTGGCTTTTCCCAATTCTGATTTTCTCAAAATTTTCAAAATAGGTTGGATGAACAGGGTACAGCTCCACATAATCCTGTGTGCGACCGTGCATATCAGTAAACAAGCTCAAAAAAGGATCAAGGTGTGATTTTATTATTTGCTTTTGGTGTTCATCTTTCCTAAGTAAACGATTTTTTACGATGAAGGCTACATCATGTTTCGTTATCAAGATATCCTTGTAACGTTCATTAACATGCTGGAGCATTTCGGCAGCAAATTGGAATTCAGGCGAATGATAAATCATTTCCTGAACACCAAAAATGAATTTGAATTTTGATTTATCGCAGGCTTGCCCTAATGACTGTAAGACAGCCAAATCCTGATTCAGCTTATCGGCTGTACTACGGCCTTTCAGATAGGCGAGCATCTCATCAATAACGACAAGGAATCCTTTGTCCGGGAATTTATCTTCAAATTCTGCCATCATTAAAAGCAGTTTATCGAAATAAGGCTTCGGGCCGTGTCCATCGAATGAGAAATTTAAGCCTAGGTTTTTAAGATAATTTTCTATATGATACGTAATTACCTCCCAGAGACTTTCTGTATTACCCAATTCAAAACGTAATACCTTGAACTTTCCTGCAATTGTTCTTAATTCCTTTTTAGGTTTCTCATCATTCACCAAGTCAATCAATGTTGCATCTTCTGCAATCAAGGAAACCAATGACATCAAATGCGATTTACCCGTACCGTAATTACCCACAACCTGCAAGCCGAATGATTCTCCGGAATAGTTGAAATCAAGGTTTCGAATCATCAAGGGTATGAGATGATTTTTAAAGGTGTCTGAGAACACAAAGGTCTTTACCAGTGATTTCTGATACTCAGACTCGCCTGTTCGGCTAAATTTTACTACTTCGGTAATGGGTTCGAAGTTCAACAGTTCTTTATACTTCATATGGCAATATGGCTTACGTTCTTAATGTTTATTTTGATTCCATTCTCTTTCGTCAGGAAGTAGATATTCTCTGAATCTATTTCGCCATTCCATCTAACGAAAAGCGCGTTGTTTTGAGAATAGCTATCGAGTAGTCTGTTAAAATCGATTTTTAATTCTGGTTCGAAAAGGATACCCAGATTTTCAATGGATAAGTATTTTCCGAATAGATCGTGATTAGAGATCGCTGCATTAAGGACCCTATCCAATTCTGAGGAAACCCTCATAGAAATTCTTCCCGGTTCTTTGAAATTATAGATATTCTCAGATATTCGCAACCCGACATTTACAGTTATTAAATCGGAAAGATCCTGCGAGTGAAAAATGACTTTGTTCCGTGCTTGAGACTGAATGTAATCCGTAATAGTGTTGATAATTGGGTAATTCATTTCTCTTTCTTTTTTTGTTCAGCCAATAAATCAGCAACTTCCACATCCAATATTTTCGCAATTTCAAAAAGCACTTCAAGTCTAGGTTGTTGTCTATTTTGTACATAACTGTTGACCATGTTATAACTTTTTTTAAGTTGCTCAGCCAACCAAGTTTGCTTTATTCCTTTCTCGACTAACACTTCTTTAATTCTGTTCATATTTGTTTGAAGTATATTAGCTAAGATAGATTAAAAAAATTATTATATCTCATTTTTCAAGATAAAAAATGCTTGAATTTTTGTTTGTGAGTGCCGACTAACGCAAAAAAGTATTTAACTCATAGTCTTCTTACAAATATAGCAAGTGTGAAGCATATTTTACTCTATAATTCATTCTTTTTTAAACAAATAACAGAAATGATGGACAAAAAATATTGCACTGTACAGTCTGTACAGAGGGCTATTTTTATGTTTTTCTTCTCCGTTGGCTAAGATTTGTGCTTGTATACGGAAGCCCGGGCGGTTGGTTCAGGGGAGGTTTTTTTTGTGGTTGATCAGGGTGATGAAGTCGGGGAGGGAGGTCTCGTCTTTGATGTCAAGGATCAGGGGGATGAGTTTCCCGACGGGCTTTGCCTCGGCAAAAAGGGTTTTTATTCCGGGGGAAA
>JBAZIG010000106.1:0-4964 GCA_041651955.1 Minisyncoccota bacterium
GAAAAGTCCTAAAGCGACCAATCCTTTTGCCTGATCAACCCGAAAGCCGGTGCGACGAAGGTAGGGATAACGGTTTACCATCTCATCCGCTTCAATAATCTCATTTTTACTGTAGGTGAAGTTTCCACGCACCTGAAAAGCTACCTCACCTATCTTTTCATCATATTTGAAGTTTCCATCGAATCCTTCCGACTTCACACTCCCCACATTTGCTGAAGGGTTGTCACCCTGGATCCCGACCATATCGGACAGATAGTCCCGACTCATATAGATTCCTTCTCTTTTTTCATCAAAATAATCCACGGTAAAACCAAACTTATCCCCCCAGAGATAGAGGTCAATCCCCACATCATGCTTCTTGGCAATCTCCCAGGTCACATTATTCGATGATACACGGGTATAGGTCAAGCCGGGATAACCAAATGCACTGTTCATGTCACCCCAGTTATAGAAGACCTCCTGGTCCCCGGCACCTGTGTTGCGCTCATAGTTACCAAAATTGGCAAGATAAGGGAAGCGAGAGGAAGAATTGTCGCTACCTACCTCTCCGTATGAATAGCGTATTTTAAACATTCCTAGCCAGTCAATATTGTCCCTTAAAAAATCTTCTTCAGCTACGTTCCATGCAGCTGAATAGGCCGGGAAAAAGCCAAATTGGTGTCCTTTTGCAAAGTTTTCCGAACCGTTGTACCCGAAATTGTAGTTCAGCAAATAGCGATTCTTATACCCATATGAGAAGTTCCCTGCCAATCCCTGGTGACGTCGGGCGATACCTTCCATAATGTCACTTCCGTAACCCGAGGTATTCACATAATTATCATGTGTATATTTCAGGACACTACCGACGTTGTGATCTCCAAAAACATTGCCGTATGCTATTTCTGCTTCAACAAATTCCTTTCTGTCTCCTGTTGCGGAGGAATTCTGCGACATTAACCGTTCCGGCACCAAACGGTTAAATACAATCGCTCCGTTTGAATCACGTTGACGTTCAGCCCTCCACATCTCCGGATTCTTTCGACGCTGGATCCAGTTGTAATTATAGGTGTCATATCCGAAACGTCCGGTAAATTTCAACCCATCAGTGATGAAATCGAGCTTTTGCTCTAAGGTAATATTCGAATTGATGGTGTTTTGCCATATCTCGGAATATCCAGTTTGCGTTGCAGCTGTCCAAGGATTATAGGTAGCTTCCCACGATGATGTAAGCGTCCCTTCTTCCTGAATGACCGGAACATATCCGTTGGAATACATCACCGGCATCGTAACAGGATTGTAGCCGAATACCGAGTACCAAATATCGTCAGTATTGACCGCACCGGAGCGGTTCGTTTTCTCCAGAGCTCCGCCAATACCCACCTGAACCAGTGTTGTGGAAGTGATGTTCATATCAATGTTCATCCGATAGTTATAGCGTTGATAATTGGCATTCGTATCATACTCCTTCATCGTCTTGTCCACATTGTACATTCCACCTTCATCAAGGAAACTGCCGGATAGATAATACCTCGCTTTCGATCCTCCCCCTCTCACACTCACTGATGAGCGGTAGGTGGGTGCACCACCCTTTAACAAAAGATCCATCCAGTCTACATTGGGATAAATATCAGGGTCGAGCTGTTCACCGATCATCATTAACTCCTGATCGGAATAGACTGTTCTATGATTGCGGGTTGTTCGCGCCTCGTTGGCCATAGATGCGTACCTTAGCCCATCCACAAATTTTGGTGTCCGCGTACGGGTAGTCCAGGTATATTCCGTCTTGGCATTCACTTCTACTTTTCCGTCGTTACCTCTTTTTGTATTGATCAGAATAACCCCATTTGCACCACGTGATCCATATATTGCTGTAGCAGAGGCATCTTTCAGTACGGAGAACGACTCGATATCTTCAATATTGAGTTCATCCATGCTTCTCTCAAAACCGTCTACCAGGATCAATGCACTGGAGCTGCCACCAAATGTGGATATACCACGAATCCAGAACTCAGAGGTGTTGGAACCCGGTTGTCCTGAACGTTGCATCGCCATAACTCCAGCCACATTACCTGCCAAAGAGTTGGAAATGCTGGAGGTGGACGTTCTCAACGTACCCACCTCAACGGTGGTGATGGCTCCGGTAACAGTCACCTTCTTCTGGGGTCCCATACCTGTAATGGTAACCTCATCAAGCGCCGTAGCTTTTGACTCAAGCATCTTTACATTCAGCACCATGTTCTCGTCTTTCACCAGATGTTCCTGGTTCTCATAACCAATATAGGAGAAGACCAAATATTGAAATGCCTCCACCTCTATCTTGAAATAGCCATCGATATCCGAGGCAACTCCCAGTCCGGGCTTGTCCTTAATAATTACGGTTGCACCGATCATTGGAAGCCCCTCTTCATCGACAATCGTTCCGGTGACCTCGACCTTCTTTTTTTGCGCAGATGCACCCATTGCAAAAAAGAGTAAGCATAAAACGGATAGAATATATTTCTTCATCTTTAAAAATGTGTTTTTGTTCCTTTTAGATTTATTCCTCTGGTTTATTCAACTGAAATAGTGCGTATACGCTTGTTTTCTCTGTCAGCAACATAGAAAATCTCCTCTTCTTCATCGTAACAGATACCTGTAGGTTCTCGGAAACGGGCCGTTTCGCGCGCTTCACCGTCAATCCAGCCCCATACCTGACCGTCGACACCCTGGCTGCCACGTCCCGCAAAGGTACTGACCTCCCCATCTGGGGTTACCTTACGGATCGCGTTGTTGTTATGATCGCAGAGGTAGAAATCATACAGATCCTCCTTACCCTGTGTCACATACTCCTTATTTTTCACAAAAACACCTTGGCGGGGCCGATTAAAGCGGGCAGCGCTTCCGGGGGCATCGGCATAACCCGAACCGCCACCAATATCTCCTACATGGAGTACTGATGAAACCAGTTCCTTTTTATCTTTATCATAGGCACAGCGGTACACACCGTTGAAACCGGTCATATAGACATACATGTCATCGGGATGTCGGAACATGAAGACATGATCGCTGGAGTTGGCTTTCACACTGAATAACGACTGTCCGTCCCACATTTTTGCCTGCTCATCATAGATCTGTTTCGCTTT
Organism: Minisyncoccota bacterium; assembly: GCA_041651955.1. Classification (GTDB taxonomy): domain Bacteria; phylum Patescibacteriota; class Minisyncoccia; order Minisyncoccales; family Minisyncoccaceae; genus UBA2558. The sequence continues at coordinate 3,102 of JBAZIG010000106.1, forward strand.
ATAAACCTCCGAAGATGTCCATGTATTGTAAAAAATGGTGCCATCCTGCATCGATATGGCAGAATAAGAGCATTGTGCATAGATATAAGGGTATACTTTTCTAAACCCCTCGCTGCGTAAAGCGTAATGCAAGTTGGGCATCTGATGACGGTCGTTCCAGTTCCCTCGGCCATTGTCATCCACAAAGAAGAGCGTGTCGCGGGTCGGTGTATCGAATAGCATCGATTTCACCTGGTGTACACCCGCCTGCCCCTTCATAAAGACTGTAGAAACCTCCTGAGTGGTCAGGTTAATTTTGCGAAGCGCAGCCAAGTTCTCTTCATCGATACAATAGATGATTTTGTTTCCTTCCTCATCCTTGTCAAATTCCAGCCACCAAGGGTGCTGAAATTCAGCCTCATCAAATGAACCGTTGATGATACTGGAAGAGTTGGTTTGCGGATCAACTTTCCCCGTTAAGGTATTCACCTGTAATGCCTGGTGAAGAGTGAAGAGTTCTTCAAACTGATGTTGTTTGATTACTTTACCCTCCTGATCTTTAATCGTGACTACCACCTCACCAGCACCTGAACGTCTGGGTGTCATTACGCAGATTTTTGTTCCAGAAGATCCAATTACAGGAGCCGAAACACCTCCCATGGTAACCTCTATATTCGAAATGTCTGTTCCGAAATTACTCCCTTCAATAAAAACCAGAGTCCGTACAGCGCCCTCTTTTGGCGAGAAACCGTTAAATACAACCGGCTTGGATGGGTCGGCAGGGACCTTAGGCTCAGCCCCATTATACCCACCCTCATCACTGCAGCTTGTAACACCAAAACCTACTGCCAAGAGAGTGGCAATACAAATTGATAACAACTTTCTTCGATAATTTCTGTGCATTTTCGTATGTTTTAGAATAAAATTATTTAAATAATCCTGATTATATAAGGATTCATACCATCTGATTGATTCATATCATTAGAGTATATATCACAAATAATTTGGCATCTCATCCTATTACTTATGCTAATTTTGAGAGAAAACCTATCTCTTCTTCGTAATCGATGAGTATGACCAAGGCAAAACCAATCATATGATTTTCATCGTTAAAAGATTAGCAAAGAAACAACAACACCGACTAAAAATATGACAATTTTATCTCAATAAATAGCATAAACCGAGCAAAAGATTAAATGATAAAGTTGAGTAAGAAGTTATTGCGCTTGCAACATATAGCTGAATTACTTGACACTACCTATTTTTATATAATATTTTTAATTGTTTCGTGAACATAAATTAATTTTATACAAAAATACAACCTCTTGATATCGATCAAATGTGATAATTGATCTATATACTTCGTTATTTGACAAAGATTGATATGATTGAACAAGAGAAAAAGGGCTGCTTACAGATATTTGATCAAGCCCACAATCTCATTTGGCCCCACATGCAGATTGATGATTTGATTCTCCTTAAAAGATCGGTTCCCTTTCGCGGTACTTTGGGCGTTTGAATAAGGAATATCCTGAATTCCTCTGGAAATGATTAATGTAGGCTTTCACCCAACGGAATAGCACAAGATGGCACGACGTATAATGAAAGAAGCCGGAAAAATCCGGCTTCTTTACATATTATCATGTAGGCTCTTTCTCTATAATTCCCTATCAATTGCTTCGACCTTCTTAACGATCAGCTGCAACTCTGCTTTGATCTTATCCACTTTCTGATTCATGTCGTCGACAAGATGATTGCCTTTCTTGGAGGATACGGAGAGGAATCCGATGTTGTTCTCGTAGGTCTGGAGCTCATTCTTCATTCGGTCATACTGTCTCATCAGCTTTTCGCGTTGGCGTAGCATCTGACCTTTGGCGTTTTCGG
>JBAZIG010000107.1:0-4939 GCA_041651955.1 Minisyncoccota bacterium
CCTGTACTCCGGCAAGTTTCAGTGCCAGATGCAGACTTACCGTACAGTTAGAAAGTGCAACCGCATGTTTAGCACCCAGCATGGATGCAAACTTTTCTTCAAAAGCGGCCGTTTTAGGACCGGTGGATATCCACTTTGACTGAATGGTTTCCAGCGCAGCCTGACCTTCTTTTTCATCGAAATTAAGATCGAAGAGGGGGATTTTATAGGACATATTATTTTAGTTTTAATATTCTTAAGATTTTTCCAAAAGCACGTTGAATTAAAGTAGGTCTTCGATAAATGTGATTTTCAAAATGATATATGTCATAGTCTATGTTTTGTTTTATTTCATTAGGATGAATTGTAGTAGTAAAATCTTCATCAAAAGGTCTGAAGTGCCCACAAGTTTGACCATGAGAATGTAATCCATAAACTCCGATATTGGAAGTTAAGTTTAATCTTGGTACTATAGATAATCCATGGTCTCTAAAACGGATATAACTCCAGCAGATGTCCCATGTGTTATTCCCTCTACCACTGCGTTTCATTTTTTTAATAACAGAAATCCAATACTTTTTCTCTGTTTTAGTCTGAACAAGTTTATCTAAATCATCACTTTTCACAAAACTATCGAAATCATTAATATTTAAATCAAACTTACTCCAGGCTCTTTTCCATGTTGCCCATCCACATCCTGTGTGTCCGTAATTAGAAAATAGATAATCTTCATTATTTGGCATATTGATTGGTGAAAATTGTCCCCCACTAATCATATATACTTTATCCTGACTTGCATATTTTAGCAACATATCCTGGGCAAAATTTAAAAATGACATTGGAGCAATAATATCATCTTCTAAAACAATAACATACTCTTCTTTTTCGAGCACCCACGAAACAGCAGTTGATACAGTTAGTTCCGCTCCCCGATTTTCATTATTAAATTTATAATGGGTTTCACAATCCCAATCTACATTTTTAACAATTTGTTTTACCTCTTCTACTAATTGATCGTCGTTTGGTTTATGTTTTCTTGCACCATCAATGGCGACATAAAGTTTTTGAGGCTTTGCTTCCCGGATATAGTCTAAAGATTGTTTGATTACATCAGGTCTGTTGAAACCAATAAGCAATACCGGGGCTGTGATTATATTATTCATATTATTCTGTGGCTTTATTTATTTATAATTCTTTTAACCATACCAAAAATCAACTCTTTTTCGTAATGATTTATAGCTGTATAATATGCTGATAGGGAATAAACCGCTAACAGAAGCATAATCTTTGACAATGTAATCACCCACGACACATCTGAGATCAGATAATTCAGTGCAATCCCTACTAACATAACCAGTATAAAAGGCAGAGCCATTCTTAGTTGACATTTCCGGAAGAATTCCCAGACGTTAATCTTCAGTATCCGTGCATAAATAATATTCAATACCAGAACTCCTCCTATCATATTACCAATAAGAATAGCTATTCCGGCACCTGTTGCTCCATACCTCAATGACAAAATATAGGACAAACTAATGGAAAGAACAGCAACGACTATTTTCGAAAAAGCATTGTATCTTACCTGATTGGAAGCAATCAAGGTAGTGGATGCAATCTCCTGAGGTATGGTAATAAGACCCGGTAATATCAATAAAACAGTAATCAGATAGGATTTTTCAAAATCAGCTCCCAGCCAGTTAAGGAAAAAATCGCGGCCTGCCATAATAAAAATTGAAACGATGGCGGCAAGGAGTAAAAATTGTATCCTCCCCACTTTTATCATCAATTCCTGTATTGCCCCGGGCCCGGCGTTATCTCCATAAATCAGTTTCGCCACTTTCGGGAGAAACATTCCACCAAATACGGTAGCAAAAGTCCATACATAGCCTTCTATGGTCATAGCAGCGGAGAATATGGCTATCTCCTGGCTGCCGGAAGTAATCCCCAACACACTGGGTGTAACATTCAATATCAGACGCTGAGCAATGGAAATAACCATTACCCACAAGGAGAAAGAAAATATCTCCCGGGTCAATCGGGTATCAAACCCCTTCCATTCAATCTGCTGCGGATCATTTTTACTCAGGAAATATAGTTTCAGACCAATGACAATTATCCCACAGAAAGCATTTACCACTACCAGCGAGTATAGCCCATATCCCATCAGCAGGGCTGCAACCATCAGGGCAATGTTCAGCACTTTAGTGATCAGCGCAGTGGATTTCTGAAAAATAAACCACTCACCCGAAACAAGCAGACCATCCAGCGGTTGGAATGGGAATGATACAACGGCATAAAATCCGGCTATGGATAAAAGTACTTTTACTTTCTCAATTTCATCCGGACTGAGTTTCAGAAAAATATGATCAACATTAAAATAGACAATCGTTAAGGTAACAAGAAAGATAATTGCCAGCGCAATAAATAATTTATAGGTAATGCCCAGAAATTTTCGAATACTCTTTACATCATTTTCAGCACGGTATTTGGATATAAACCGTGTAACTGCCGAGGATAGTCCCAGGTCTATGGTAACCATCGTTACCAGTGAAGTTGCTAGCGTATATAAACCGAAATTGGACTGTCCGATAATGGAAATCATCCATGGGGTATAAATTAGTCCTGCTATTATTGAAAATCCAATAGTCAGATACGAAATTATGCCGCCAATTTTGATTTGTCTGTTGCTGTCCTTCATTTACATTTTAGCATCTAAGTATTTTCCCTTTTCCACATATCCGAAGTTCGGTATCATCTCGAAGAATAGCTCAACTAATTGTTCTTTGGTCCAACATCTATTTTGTTTTAACTCCTCAATTGTATCAGTAAAATGCGTTATTAGTTTTTCATCATAAACAGCCTCGTTTTTGATAATGCCCAGGTTTCGGAAACGTTCCAAATCAAGTACTTCGTTCTCGGTAAAGAACTCTTCGAAATCTTTTTCTCCGGTGGTATCACTGGGTGTAAACAGACAGGGCCACTGTCCTTTCTCGGGGAGCGTGTAAACCAACTCTCTGGCTTCTTCTTCGCTCTCACACATATAGGGTTCGTAACCAATGTGATTGAGATACCTTACGGCAATATCGGAGAAAGTAATCAGATGAAGACTCTCACTTAATTTGGGAAAAAATATATCCCTGTTTTCTCCGAAGATGGTGGACATCAAACAAAGTTCACCTGATTCCTTGGGTATTACGAAATATCTTTTTACATCGTTGGGCGCCACAATGGGCTGACGTTTCTGAATCCGTTGATTGAAACCGTGAAGGAGCGACCCGTCGGAGAAAGCGACGTTAGCAAAACGGGCGGTGGAGATAGTTATCTGTTCACTGTATTTCATCAGATACATCTCCATGATCCGTTTGGAAGCACCCATCATATTGGCTGGATTAGCTGCCTTGTCTGTAGATACGCAAAAATATTTCTTTACACCTTTATCAATGGATTGCTGTATTGTCTTTTCTGTATTAAAGATATTCACGTCGATCATTCGCATCATGGTGAAGGGATCTTTTTCACTGCGCACATGCTTAAGCGCAGAGAGGTTGAGCACGTAATCGTACTCACCATCGTTATGCCAGAATGCATCGTATTCAGCCGAGCCAATATCCAACGCAAATGTCTGAAAATCGCCATCGATATACCCAAACGAACTGCGGATATCACGCACCAACTCAACCATGTTGTTTTCACTAATATCAACCACATGAAGTTTGAGCGGACTGCGTTTAAAAATTTCTTTGGTTACTGCCTGTCCAATCGAACCAGCTCCTCCGATAACAAGAAAACGAGAAGACCTTAAGAGATCGGACAGCTCTTTTTCATGTTCTGTAACATCCTCAATAAAGAGTTCTTTGTTACGTCCAATCAAACAAAGTATGTTCATATGATAAGACTACGACTGATGCTTTACTTTGCTATACGTCTCCTTCACATATGGCACCCCCAGCACCCACCCTCCTCCAACAATAAGTCCCAAAAAGGTATAGATAATCAGCATTTGCGCACGGGAGGGTTTTGATTTTTCCACGGGGACGACTACCGGTTCAATTACCGTTAAGATGGGGGTGGTTTCGGTGACGGCGATCTTGGCTTGTTCTTTTTGTTTGGCCAGTTCTGTGTATACGCCCAGCAAGAGGGTGTATTCGGATTGGAGTTTTTCTTCCCGGGTGCGGGCCATAGCGGAGGTCAGGTTGACGTTGGCATCACGGAAGCGGGCCAGTTCTTCCTGTTTGGCTTCAAAGTTTGCTTTTGCTTCCTGGTAGCTGCCTTCCACAAATTCCAGGTTAGCACGGACCTTTTGCAATTTGAACTCGGTCAGGTATTGTTGGAGCAACTGCTGTGCTTTAAGCGTTATCTGTGCGGCCAGGTAAGGATCACGCAAAGTTGTGGACAATTGCACATACCCTTCTTTTTCATTCAAGTTCAGGGAAAACGATTCATACAGATCTTCCAGGACCTTCTGTTCTTTATACGTTAATCGGGGGATACTGTCAGCCGCTGTGCCAGTTCCGGGAGTGTCTTCCGGCTCTCCCCTGATGGCCCCGATAATGACTCCCGGCAGCCCGATGGTGTATTTCTTGATGGCAGCAAGCAGGTTGAATTTCCGGTATTGCTTGTCGGTGGCGTAGTCGTAATACGTGATGGGTTCGGGAACATCGGGAAACGTATACCGGGCATGAAGCAATTCCTTCTGGAATTCCACATTTTTGATGATATTGGGATAGACATTAGGGGAAAGCACCTCGCCAGAGGTCATATCTCCCAGGCTGATCCCGGCCATGGCGGCCAGGCCGCTCAAACTTCCCCCGGTTCTGCGCTCCCCTGTCTGGGGCACCAACGTACAGCTGGCGGTGTATTGATTGGGGGTGAGCAATGCCACTACCAATCCCAGGGCCATGGCCACACCCGTTACAATGAGTATGAATTTCCTTTTGGCCCAGAGTTTCTGCAAGATCTC
>JBAZIG010000108.1:0-4886 GCA_041651955.1 Minisyncoccota bacterium
TTTTGTGCTCCGAAATCCGCCACTGCGCCAAGCGCCAAACCGTTAGCAAATATGCTTAGAACACAATTATGGACTTTGAGTGTAAAAAATTAACAATAAGCGATGATCCCAGTTTCGGATGTACGATTGAGTTCAAAGATTCTGACAATGATGATCAGAACCTTACAATCGAGGAACTCCTGAATCCATCACACCAATATCTTTTGATTCAGAGGAGCTATCCGGAAGAACTGTACGATAACGACTGGTACACTATTGAGTCATCATTGACCCCAATCGACTTTAGTCAGGAGGATGGTATGTATGTAAAACTAAGTCAGAAGGAATTTGAAATTTATTGCGCAGGAGTTAAGATTGTTATTGGGCTTAATTTATCAACCAAAGAATATTCCAGATTGGACAAGACTCTAAGGAAGCGCTTTAAGGGAAAAGTAGTAATGATGAATGAATAAGCACAATTTGCTAACAACAGCTAAACGATGCCTAAAGAGTCAGCAATGTGGAAATATTTGGTAATTTTTCGGCACGTTTAGCCACGTACGTTACCAACAAGCCTAAGAAAGAGCGTACCAGTGAAAATTTGTTGCGATAAAAATTAAGAAAAGTATATGCCAGCGCACAAAGCAAGAGTGTTCCAGCCCGTCCCACGACCATCCCGTCGCTTCCACACACTTGCTTTCTTTGCCCACGCTCGGATTAGCATCGTGCAATTGATTAAAAACTGGTGATAAAATTGTATTTTGCAAAAAAATGATTGGATTTAAAATGTAATATGAGTTTATTTCAAAAATCGGTAGAGAAAAAATATTTAAACGAGCTTGACTCAACCCTGATTGATTCAAAATATACTGACTTTCAAAACTATTTCGGAAATCCCGAAAGACAGGAAAACATCAGAAATTCAAAAGAGGAACAATTCCAGGAAGGATTTTTAAGAGAATTGTTTGTAAACATTCTCGGATATACATTAAATCCAGAACCGAATTTCAACCTAACAACTGAATTAAAAAATATTGCGAACAGCAAAAAAGCGGACGGAGCGATTTTAAAAGGTGATGATGCTTTAGCAGTAATTGAGTTGAAATCAACAAATACAACAGACCTTGACTCGATAGAAACGCAAGCATTCGGATACAAAAATCATCATCCGAAATGCGTTTATGTAATTACCTCAAACTTTGAGAAACTTCGTTTTTACATTCAGAATGCTGTTGACCATGTAGATTTTGATTTATTCAAACTGACTAAAGAGCAATTTTCATTAATGTGGCTGTGTCTTTCCAAAGACAATCTGATTAATGATTTGCCTTTAAAAATCAAGGAATCATCGGTTTTACAAGAAGAAAATATTACTAAAAAACTTTACGCCGATTATTCAAAATTCCGTGAAGCGATTTATAACAACCTTGTAAAAAATAATCCTGACACCGATAAGCTTCTGCTTTTTAAGAAAACCCAAAAATTACTTGACCGATTTTTATTCATATTCTTTGCCGAAGATAGATTGTTATTACCTCCAAACTCGATTAGTGAGATTGTTAAGCAATGGAATACTTTAAAAGATTTAGATGCTTATGTCCCTTTGTACGATAGATTTAAATTGTATTTCGGATATATGAATACAGGTCATAAAGGTAAAAAATACGACATCTTTGCATATAATGGAGGTTTATTCGCTCCTGATGAAGTCTTGGATAATATTATTATTGATGATTCCATTTTACATGAACATACTTTAAAGTTAAGTAGCTACAATTTCAATCCTGATAATCTTGAAATAGACAATAAAGAAAATGTTGTTGATGTCAATATATTAGGACATATTTTTGAAAATTCTTTGGGAGAAATCGAAAATGTACAAGCCGAAATTAAAGGTGAAGAAATTGACAAACAAAGAACAAAAAGAAAAAAAGATGGAATATTTTACACCCCAAAATACATAACCAAGTATATAGTTGAAAATACTGTTGGAAAACTTTGTGAAGAAAAGCGGAACGAACTTGACATTATTGATGAAGAATATGCTAAAGGTCGTAAAAATCGAAAAAAAGTCACGATAAAAACACTTGATGATAAACTTACGGATTATCGAAACTGGCTTTTAAGTTTAACAATTCTTGACCCAGCTTGCGGTTCAGGAGCATTTTTAAATCAATCATTAGACTTTTTAATTACTGAACATCGAAAAATTGATGATTTACGTGCACAGCTTTTTGGTGGTGCGATTGTGTTCTCTGATATTACTACCGATATTCTTGAAAAAAACATCTATGGAGTTGATTTAAACGAAGAATCTGTTGAAATTGCTAAACTTTCTCTTTGGCTTAGAACTGCTCAAAAAGGCAGAAAACTAAATAAACTAAACAATAATATCAAATGTGGTAATTCATTAATTGATAATCCTGAGATTGCAGGTGAAAAAGCATTCAGTTGGAAACAAGAATTTCCTGAAATATTCGCAAAAGGTGGTTTTGATGTTGTGATTGGCAATCCTCCATATGGTGACTATTTTAATCAAATTGAAAAAGCATATCTGCTTCAAACTTATTCTGATTCTTTTTCTGGCACATTTGATATGTATATTGTTTTTTATGATGTTTCATTAAGTTTAGTGCGCCCCCACGGTCATCTATGTTTTATTACACCTTACACCTTTATTGATTATTCTCAGTTTTCAGCTTTAAGAAAAAAGCTTAAACACCAAAATAGTATTGAGCAATTAATTTCGCTTGTAAATGTTTTCGAAGATGCAATTGTCGATACTGCTATTACTCACATTATTAGAGAGCAAAAACAGAATACTGTTTTTGCTGGGATAGCATTTAAAAATGAATTAGATTATATTGAAAAAGCTTCAATACCATTACTTGATTCTGCGAATTTAAAAGATGAAGGATTTATTTTAAAATCTCAAGGGAATTTCAATATTGATAAGCTTATTGAAAATCAACCTTATAAATTAGGTGATTTAGTTAAATTAACTCAAGGTATTACTACAGGTGGTAATGAGTGTTTCATTAATACAAAAGAATACTTTATCGAAAACAAAATTTCGGAAAATTATATTAAGAAGGTTTTAAAAGGCAAAACTATTAATAGATATAAAATAATTCTTGATGATGAATATATACTTTACTCCACAAAAAACACAGAGTCTGTAGAACAAGAAAAAATAGCATTATTGTTAGAACCATTCAAAGAAAAATTATCAAAAAAACGTGAAACAAAACAAGGTAAATTACCTTGGTATTCATTACACTGGAGCCGAGCAGAAAGTGATTTTAATGAACCAAAAATACTAATAAGGCAAACAGCAACTCATTTGATTGGAGTTCTTGATATAGAAAATCATTACCCAATTGATTCTATTCATACGCTGAATCTAAAAAATCAAATTAATGACAAAGAATCTGTCTTAAGTTCTTTACTGGGTATAATAAATTCGAGCTTATTTAAATATCTATATAAATGGAAATTAGACGAAGAAGGTAAAGTTTACCCTCAAGTTAAAAAGGTTAATGTTGAATGGCTTCCAATTCCAGATATATCAGACACAGAATCTTTGGCGAGTAAAACAAAAGAGATACAACAACTTAATAAGCAACAGGAACATGTTAGACTAAAATTCCTAAAATATTTATTGTCAAAATTCGGTAATAGCATTTCTATTTCAAATCTCCAATATTGGGATGAATTAGAATTTTCCACTTTCATAGATGAATTAAATAATTCGAATGCTAATAAAATTACAAAATCCGATGAAATGGATTGGCTTGATATTTTTGAAGAAAAAAAGGAGGAAATTAAATCGTTAAAATCAAAAATTGAAAGAACCGATAAAGAAATAGACCAAATAGTTTATGGATTGTATGGTCTGAGTGAAGCAGAAATTAAAATTGTGGAGGAATCATAAAGTTATGGAAATGATTTCGCCCAAATATCAGATGCAATTAGTTAATCAGATTAATGATGCTCTATTTGATTTGTTTTCGAACTCAAAATATAAAAATGTTGAGCTTTACATAAAAAAATGGCATGAAGTAGATTATAATTACAATAATTTTCCCGAAGAAAATTTTGAGATTGTAAAGAAAAATGACGGAAATATTGATTTACTCTCAACACTTCACAATATTCATGGAGAGCTTTTGTTAAAAATAGCCATTGACGTTGGTGTTGAGACTCCCGATTTAATTCCTTCAATTCCTGTTTTTCGGAATGAAATTAAAGCCGAGTTTGAATCGGCAAGTGCAACATTCGAAAAAGCATTCAAACAAATAGAAGAACATCCTGATATCGCAATTGGTCTTGCAAATTCAGCATTGGAGAGTATTATAAAAGAAGTATTAAATGACGAAAGAATTGAAATAAAAGACAGTTCAAAAAAGACTCTTTACGATTTAACTTCGGAGATATTGAAGGTGTTTCAACTTTTCCCAAATTCAGAAATGCCAAAAGAAATTAAAACAATCGGAAGCTCTCTGTTATCAATAAATCAAAGCATTGAAAAATTAAGAAGTGATAAAACAATATTGCATGGTAAAACAAATGATGATTATGTGGTAAACGATTCTTTGTATACCTATTTTGTTGTGAATAGTGTGGCAACGGTTGGTCTGTTTTTGAATTCTTATTACAAAAACAAATTCCCAAAAGAAAAGGCAGAAGTAGAAAATATTACAGAAACAGATGATTTACCCTTTTAAGTTTACAGAGTATGCAAAACAATAACTCCGAAATATTACTATACCAAACCGAAGACGGACAAACCAAGATTGATGTCCGATTAGAAGAAGAATCCGTTTGGCTTTCACAGGCACAAATGGTTGAACTTTTTCAGACAACCAAACAAAATATAAGCCTGCATATAAAAAACATATACGAAG
>JBAZIG010000109.1:0-4882 GCA_041651955.1 Minisyncoccota bacterium
GTCGTGTACACCATGACCCAGAACCTTGTAGTCGGAACCGACTACCGGAAGTCCGTTGTTGTAGATTACATTGCCATCAGGATCTCTTTCAAAGGCTGCTCCCATAATTGCCCCGTAAGGTTCACCCTCTTTCGCCTGTATCAGTGCCCCCGCCCAGCGTGCTTCCGCAAGTACAAAAGCATCCAGTTCAGGATGCAATTCCACTACTTTGTTGACGTTTCTTGCATAGTTCACGATAATGTTCCAAGAGAAGTCTTTCGTCTCAAGAGGAGTTGCATTAATGCTCAATTCAATACCCCGGTTGCTAATCTCACCACTGTTTACGATAGCAGTTGAAAAACCTGAAGTGTTGGAGATCGATAGATCAAGTATCTGATCTCTCGTCTTCTGATTATAGTGGCTAATATCCAGATTTAATCTGTTGTTTAAGAACCGCAGGTCTAAACCAAATTCATAGGAATAGGTACGGGTAGGTTTAAGATTGAGGTTGGGAATACTACCCGATGAAACCTGACCTAGTGGCAACTCATTAAAATTGTAATTTAACAAGCCATAGTTCAGATTAAGCATATATGGTCTGGTATCACCACCTACTTCAGCCCAGGAAGCACGAAGTTTGCCAAAAGAGAGCAATCCGTTTAAATCATACAGGTTTGAGAATACAAAACTACTCGATACTGAAGGATACATGTAGGAGTTGTTTCCTCTGTTCAGGGTGGAAGACCAGTCGTTTCTCAAGGTCATGTCAAGATAAAGCATACTCTTGTAACCGAGGTTAACAGCCCCGTATAGCGAACGGATCTGTTTCCTGGGATTTTCATACATCAGGCTTTTTAAGTTGTAGTTGCCAATGTATTTCATTCCTGGCACGACTTCATCTTCACCGGTATTGGTAAATCTTTCATAGTTGTAATGCATCAGATTACCCCCGATAAGTCCTGAGAAGTCAAAATTTTCACTGATTTTGGTTGAATAGGTCAGTAATCCCTCTAGGTTCGTTTCTGATACGTCAGCAGAACTTTCTGACATTGCACCGGTTGGAAAGACGGGTGTATGAGCTGCAGAGAATTCGGTGATTCTAAATTTGTAGAAGTCAGTTCCTCCACGAAGTTGGAAATTCAGACCTTTTGTCAATTCGTAATTGGCCTGTATGTAACCCATCACCCTTTCCTTCTTTGATACGTTGTTCATTTCATTAATTGACCAGTATGGATTGATTCTGTAGATGTTTCCTCCATTCCAATCAACATATTCACCATAATCATTTTTATACCCCTCTGACAACCATTTCTGATTGAAACTGGGAGCTAAGCCAATCAAACTCAATCCAATGTTGTTGGGATTGTCAGACAATGCCGGTCTGTTATTCACATTCTCAATAGTATAATTTACACGACTTTCAATGCGTAGTTTTTCACTCAGCTTTCCATCGGCTTTTAACATGAAGGAAGAACGGTTCATGTCAGATTTCGGGACAATGTCATTATTGCGCATGTCTGATACAGACAACCGTACACTAGCTTTATCGGAGACACTTGTGAGTGATAGGGAGTTGTTCACGGTGACACCCTCCCGGAAGAAGCTGAGAATATTGTTCTCTACGTTAGCATAGGGTTTTTGTTGCCCATTGTAAATGTAGGTGTTGAGATTAGGATCCAGTCGTGCGCCCCATGCCGATTGTGATACTCCCCTTCCCTCCTCGAAAGTAAGAGGCAATTCTCCGTTCCGTCCATGTCCATATTCTCTTTGATAGTCATCAAATTGCGAGGCAAGTGTAACTACGTTGAGACTGCTGTTGAATTCAATACCCAATCCTTTTTGAGTTGCTGTTTTCGTGGTGATAAGAATGACACCATGAGCGGCACGTGATCCGTAAAGAGCAGAGGCCGAGGGCCCTTTAAGAATAGATATGCTTTCAATATCCTGAGGATTGATACTTGACAGACCGTCACCCATATCATAGCCACCCCATTTACCGGCACTACCTAATTGTGTATTATCCATTGGTATACCATCAATCACATAAAGCGGTTGATTGTCTCCCGAAAGTTCACTGTTCCCTCTGATGATTATCCGGGTGGATCCTGAGGGACCTGCAGTTGTGGTGGACAGATCCACTCCTGCAATTCTACCGGTAAGTCCATCCATGGCGTTAATGCCGTGACCACCAGATAGCTCCTCGCCATCTACCTCCTGCATCGCATACCCCAGCGCCTTGATCTCTCTTTTTATTCCTAACGCAGTCACTACAACCTCATCCAGTGTCTTTGTGTCTTCTGTCAGGATGATGTTCAGTTTCTCTCTTCCGCTTGTGTTGATTTCTTGTTCTAAATAACCGATGTAGGATATTTGAATAATTGCATTTCGATCAACTGAAAGAGAGAAATCTCCATTAATATCTGTAACAGTGCCATTTGTAGTCCCTTGTTCAATTATGTTCGCTCCAATAACTGGCAGTCCACTCTGATCGCTGACTTTTCCTGTAAGATTTTTTCTGTTTTCCTGTGTAAGTCCCGATTGATCCTCTATCGAATTATCTGTTTTAAGGATAATATGATTGCCCTCCATTTGATAGATCAAGTTGGTGTTTTTTAATATGGAATTTAGTAAATATGCCACAGTTTGTTTTTTAATTCTAACTGTCATCGTTCGGTTGACATCAACTTGATTGTCATAGATAAACAAATAGTCAGTTTGTTTTTCTATCTCATTCAGTATATCCTTGAATGAAGTGTTTTGTGCATCAATCGTTACCCTGGCATTTTGGGAATGACCTGTTTCTGCCATTGAATAAAAGACGCAAATAAACAAGAGGATTAGAGTAGTCCGCATAATCAATAAAAAATGTTTAATGGGTACTTTTTCGGTTAAATGTTGACCCGTTAAGTTGTTTTTCTTCATACATTTGTAATTGTTTTTGTTAATACTTCAAATGAAAACTTGGTTTGTTGGCGAAAACATTTTATCGGCGGGTGTTGCAGCACCTGCCGATTCCGTTTTCTGGCTTCAATCGGTTAAAACATAGGCATTCAGAATTAATTGTCATTGGTTTATATAAATGATTCCCGTCACTTCATCTCTCAGGTAGTCGAAATGCACACTTTTCTGTAGTACTTTCAGTGCATAATCCACACCATCCGCCTGGCGGAATTTTCCGGTATAGGTGTGCTGGGGCAGGTTTTCTTTATTCACCTTTATAACCACATCAAAATATTTTTCCAACGTGTGGAGTATATCAGGCAGCTGCACACTATTAAAAGCAATCAAACCATGGCGCCACAGATACACATCACTATCAGATATCTCGTTTACCTGAAGTTGGTTGTCTCTCAGAGTTGCCTTCTCGTTTGGTTGTAATGAGGTTAACTTGAGGTTGTTACGAAAAAGATCCACCCCGCCTTCAAAAAGACTTGCTTCAAAGGTGTTGAACTTCTTGTATGCTTCCACATTGAAGGATGTGCCGGTGACATGTATATCAGCTTGATCTGTTTTAACCACGAATGGTTTTTTCTGATTCTTGCTGACTTCAAAATAACCTTCTCCATCGAGATAAACGGTGCGACTTCTGCGGGAGAACTGTGTTGGATAACGAAAAGTACTGTTGGCATTTAACCATACGGTGCTCTGATCAGCCAGAACAATCTGAGTCCTTTGCCCGGGGGGCACCAGGATGGTGTTGTATTCTTCCGTTGGATGAAAATTGTTGGTAAGGTAGATGCCACCCACGATCAGCAACAGTGCAACGGCTACTGCTGTACTGATCATCCATGGAGTGATGGATGATTTTCTTCCAGCACTTTTTCCCAAACGATCTGGAGTGAATAACAAGGCATCAAAACCGATTCGTTCATCAAAAAAGATTTTTTCGTTTTCCTCTGATTCCGCCATCCATTTACGAATGCTTTTTTCCTCCTCAACGGATGTTTTCCCTTCGAAAAAGCGGTATAACAAATCTCTGTCCATATAGTCTTATTCCTTACTGTATATAATGACAACAGTTGAAGTCCAGACTACCCTAAACAAAAAATCGATTTTAACTAAATTAAAATAAAAAAAGAGAGAGAAGATGAAAATCCTTCAGGGAGTGACGAAGCGATTTTAATGCCTTTGATACGTGGTATTCAATAGTTTTATGGTTGAGATTCATCTTTCGTGCAATTTCGTCGTATGATAAACCTTCAAAGCGGTTTAGTGCAAAAATATGACGGGTTTTTTGAGGTAAGTTTTGCAATGTTTTTTCCACAATCTGCATGATCTCTTCAGAAAAAAGAAAATCCGGGTCACATGCCTGCAGTGTGTTGATGCTCAAAGATAATCGCCACGACTCCTGGTCACTCATCCGACTCTCGGCATTGTGACGGATCTTAAGATGTTCAAGGTGATTGATACATTTGTTTTTGATGACTGTCAGAATAAAGGCTTGTGGTTTTGTTCCAATTTGCAACTCCTTTCGTTTGTCCCAATAAGTGGCGAATGCCTCTGATACAAAATCTTCTGCAGTCTCTCTTTCTCTCACATAACCATACGCAAAACGAATAAATCGATCGTAATAGTTGTTGAATAACAAATTAAAACGTTGCGTATCGGTGAATGAGTTCATTTGGAGCTGTTTTCCCTGCAAATATAGGCAAACTTACTACTTCCGCAACAAATTTAACATAGTTGATGCATTACAATTCTATGGCTCTTTTACTATCATAACAGAAGATAATAGGTTCACAGTAGAGGCTTTTTAGGGCTTCAACTGCACGTTGTCGGTGATGGAGCGGTAGTCACTGATTATCTCCTCCGGTGACGGCTCAATATTTGAATGGCTTGCCCCCGGCAATCACCTGCTTCATCTCTTTGTCAAAAGTGGCGCGTTGCCCGGTGCGCAGGGCTG
>JBAZIG010000110.1:0-4845 GCA_041651955.1 Minisyncoccota bacterium
ACTTTCGAAAAACTGATGAATGTAAACAAACAACTCTCAGAAAAAACTAACTCCACCGGCCTTAACCTCAAACTCTTCCTTTTCGGTCTAGCAGCAGGGGTGATTCTCAGTGTAATTATTTATTATATTTTGCGAAAATTTTTATTGATGATTTCTAAATAATTGATTTAAAATTTAACTTAATACAAAACGGTCATCCTTATTGATCACCAGTCCAATAAGCAGTGCATATTCAATTCCCATTCTCATAGCCTGTTCAACATTCCCACCCAAACGAGTATATCCGAATAATTTTGCTACTTCTCTGATCAAATCATCATCCGGTAAACTAATTTGATTTGATAGGACATCCTTAATTCCACAAATTATTTCTTCTTTTGGTAGATCTTCGGCATTTCGTTTTGGATCACCTTCTGCGGGAACTCTGAATGTATTATAGCTTAATGGATTTTGTCCTTTATTCCAGTAAAATATATTTCCGTCTTGACTCGTCTGGCTTAATTCCATTTGAGAATATATAGAAGTCAAATAACCATTTAGCCTTATTCCTAAACGTGAAATTCCCCAGGCATTTAATAATCGTTTCGATAAAAGTGAATGACTTATTGGTGCTTCAATTTCCATCACTTTGATAATTTGTTGTTTGATATCATATAAAATACCAGAGTTAAAGAAATCATCTGAAATAGTTAGGTACGATTGATCTAAAATGCAAATAATGTACTCCTCAAAATTTTTTATTGGTTCAATAACTTCCTGTGTTATACTTTGAAGTTTTACACTTGATAAATCGTTTCGCTTTTGTACTTGCGTTTCATTTTGGGATTCTGTCTCCTTGTTGTTTTGAGATTCTTGTAATTCTTTGATCACTCTAACAATATCTTGAGTTACTTTTTGAGGATTATCCCACCAATCTAAAGACCATAGATGATAGATATTCCATCCAAGCATTTTCAAAACTGTGGGTTGAACAATCTCCCTGTCTTTAGCAGTTTTTGCTGCTCGATAAGTTTTTCCATCAGTAAGTATACCCAATATGTATTCTGATGGTTTATCCGGATTGACAACACCAATATCGATTCTATATCCTGAACAACCGATATTGGTTTGGACCGAGTAACCCATTTTCTTTATTTCCTCCTCTACCAGTTTTTCAAAATAACCTGTTTCTTCTTTTTTTGTTATTTGTTTATTTGGTAAAGCGATTTTGCCTTTTTCAGTATATTCCAAAAAAGCTTTAATACCAGCTACTCCTTCTGATGATGTTCTTGTTATATCAATCTGTTCGGAACGTAATGTAGAGAACACTTTCATTTCGTATCTGGCCCTCGATATTGCGACATTTAATCTTCGCCAGCCACCTTCTCTGTTTAATGGACCAAAATTGAGGTAAATCTTTCCTTCTTTATCGGGTCCATAACCAACCGAGAATAATATTACATCTCTTTCGTCTCCTTGAACATTCTCCAGGTTTTTCACAAAAATTGGGTCAGAAGATTCTAATGCCACTTTTTCCAATTCCGGGTTCTTACTGAATTCATCATTCAGTAAGTCTTCAATAAGATTTTGCTGAACCGAACTAAATGTAACTATCCCAATACTCTTTTGAGAAAGAATAGGATCGGATAGTCTTCTTGAAACTTCTGCAACTATCGCTTCTGCCTCAAACCTGTTTTGTCGAGTTTTACTCCGATCATAGTATCCAGGGACAAATACATTGGTAACCTTCGTTGAAATATCATCAGGAGAAGGAAATGTAAATAACTTGTTTTCGTAATAATTTGAATTGCTAAATGCTATCAGACTTTCGTGTTTACTCCTATAGTGCCACAACAAATGCTTTGATGGCATTGATAAAGCAAGACAGTCATCCAATATACTTTCCAAGTCTTCTTTATCAGCATTTTCCTCATCAAAATGATTTGTTGTGAAAAAACTTGTCGGAGGCATTTGTTTCGGATCTCCCACGACAATTACGTTCTTTCCTCTGGCAATTGCACCTATAGATTCACACGTGGGCATCTGAGAAGCTTCATCGAAGATCACCAGATCAAATTTCGCATTTTCAACTTCAAAATATTGTGCTACAGAAATTGGACTCATTAGCATACACGGACACAATCTGGGTAATAGATTCGGAATTAAATCAAACAACCTCCTTATTGACATTGCCCGGCCATTATTTCTAATTGCTCGCTGGAGTACTCCAATCTCAGAACTGTTTGATGCTTCTAGTGTGAAGGAGGGTATTTTTGAAGCAAGTTTGGCAAATAACTCGGCTTTGGTTAGTTCTTCAAAGTATTTACTTTGTTCTTTAAACTTCTTGATTTTTCCTTCAAATAATTTTCCATTGAATATGGATAATCGTTGATCTTTTGAGATAATGTATTCTGATAAACTCTTAAATAGTGACTTTTTGAACGCTGCCAAGACTTCCTGATTTTCAATTTTTCCATTTGAATACGCATCAACAACCAAATTAAGCCCAATCTCACTTGTTTCATCTTTTATTCGATTCCAACTGGTCCAATTTCTTAATATATCAAGATTTGCCAACCAGTTCTTTGCACTTTGTTTACAATATTCAGTCCAATCTTTCGAGTTGTCCTGTTTTGTTTCAAAATCGATATTTAATAAATCAGTTAGTTTTTCTTCAATTTCTTTCTGCTCCTTAGCAATTGATATAAATTCTGTGACAATTTTTCCCTTTGAAGTAAGAAATGATTGACTTCCATCGTAAAAATGGCTTGCCAGATTGCTTCTTATTTCATTTACATTTAGAGTGTTCTCATCGAGTTGGTATATCAGCCGATTAATCTGCAAGATTTCCTCACAAATTTGGGAAACTGCAGCCCAGTTACAGTTGCCATTATTCCATAAGAAATCTAGATCTTGAGATAAAGTGCTTGCATTTTCATCCAATTTCTCCTGTTCTTTTTGATAACGGATTACGATTTCAAGATATTCTTCGATTTTATTTTTGTTTACCTTTCTGGTTGTTGAAAATGAACGCAATTCTTTAGCTATTTTATTTTGACCAATTAGTTTTGGTAAAAACCATTTTTGATTAACTTCCTTCCATTGATAAAGAATTGGTTCGGCATCATATTCCAATATTCTTTTTGTGAAATCTACTAATAGTGAATCACGAAAAATATCGCGTTTTTCACCATGTTTAGTAATTTCAATAATATTGGGTAAATTCCTTTCGGGATATTTTATACTAATTAATGTTGAGGGTGTGTCAGGTAAAGATGCAATATGATTACATAGTTTTTCAAGACTATCTGTTTTATCCTTACTTATGTTGCATACATCAATCTTAAGCAAATCAGACAACATTTTTTTATATTGTAGCTTTATCTCTAAAAGATCAATGTATTGCGGAATAAGTTCCTGAGCTAAGGATTTGTTTTGTTGATTGTATTGTTTTGTTTTTACTTGTGTCAATGGATGATTATACGGATGTCCACATATTGCTCCTACATCCTGTAATTCTTCTACTTTATCAGACATTGAAATGAATCTCTCTTTGCTCAATTCATCGATAAATTTTTCATCAAAAGGGATGGAATCAGATGCATTCTTTAGTTCTGCATAATTGGTAAAGGAATCGTACAAAGAATACCCAGAAAGATGTTTTTTGTGTAGCGCATCAACATATTCATTTAACTCAATTCTTTGATTATGTAACCTTTCCGCTTCGGTTTCAAATTCTTGAGGAGAAGTTTTTCTTATAACTTCTGTAGTTTTTCTAAGTTGTTCTAATACAGTGGATTTTTTTGATTTGTTGGAATGAAGTTCTAAGCAAAATGGATCGAGCCCAATATCAGCCAAACGTTTTTGAACAACGGTTAATGCTGCCATTTTCTCTGCAACAAATAGAACTTTTTTCCCCTGATATAATGCATTTGCGATAATATTCGTTATCGTTTGCGATTTCCCTGTTCCGGGAGGACCATGTAGTATAAAACTGTTATCACCTGTTGCAGCGCTTATTGCTTCTAACTGGGTAGAATCGGCACTTATCGGCAATGCGATTTCGGTAGGATTATATTTATTGTCAAAGTCAATATCACTTGAAATATCCAAACATTCCCATTCAAGTTTCCCGGAAATAAGACTTTTAACTATTTTATTTTCTTCAAGTCTAGCTGCATTATTATGGATGTCATTCCACATAATGAATTTGTTGAAAGAGAATATACCAACAAATGCGTGGTTTTCCACATCCCATCTTGGTTGTGACATTATTCCCCGTCGAATTATGCTGAATATTTTCACAACATCTACACCACTGTCATCTCGTGGTAACTCTTCCAAGCCGTTAATGGTTATGCCAAAGTCTTGTTTAAGCATTTCCAACAGGGTGATGTTCATGAATGGTTCTTCTTCTCTGCTTCTGATGATATACCCTATCTGTGCAGACTTTCGAACTATCTCAACTGGTAATAACAGTAGGGGTGCGTAACGCGCTAATTCGCTATTTGGTGTTTCATACCATTTCAAAAACCCTAATGCAAGATAAAGTGTATTTGCCCCATTTTCTTCCAGTGACAAACGAGAGGAACGATATAGTTTTGTTAATGCAGATTTTATCTCTGTGTCTGTTAAATATGTGCGAAGTCGTTTGTGAGAAAGATCAAATTTCAATAAGTCAACAATAGGGTCTGACATATTTATAGCCTGGTATACTCCGGAGTTTTTATTGGGATTTGTCCATTCTTCGGGCTTACTTAAAATTTGAAACTCATCACCATCAGCGAGTGCATCTTCAAAGGAACTTAGATTAACAGATAATAATTGAATGGTACTTTGTGTAATCCTGAGATTCAAAAGATTGTT
>JBAZIG010000111.1:0-4834 GCA_041651955.1 Minisyncoccota bacterium
TGTCTTATATGGTCCTTGGACGAGGAATCCCAACTTTGTATCTTTTTTAGTTGGAAAAAATACAACCAAAGGGGAATCATTTGATTTGACTATCTTTTCGTTTTTTTCCTCATCATTTTCAGTTATTTCCATACGGAAACCAACCTCAACCCGCCCTTTCAATGATTCGTCAGACGGCTCTTTTACCGGGCGCTCAAAAACAAGCCAATTTTCCTTTTCAACTCGACCGTTATTTTTCCCGATGACAGAAACTTGACGGGCAGGTTCACGAATAACCTCCTCTCGAAGATAGACTCCTTCTGTTGAATCTGGTAGCCGGAACTCAATCTTGGAAATCTTTCGTAGGAACAAAAGAGTTCTTGCGTTTAAATTGCGGAGCCGATCGCCAATTTCCTTACAAGCGGTTTTTGGCGGCACCTTTTCATTATTAAAAGGCAGAACAAATAGTGTGGTAACTGAGTTAGAAATCTGTTTGCGTACTACAGAATAGGGACGTACATAATTTTCAATTTTGAATCCTTCATCACCGGAATAAATTTCCGGTGTTTCCGTATAAGCGTATACTGACTTAAAACCTATCCCGAATTTACCAATTTGGGTGAAGTCTTCTGATTTTGTTCCATCACCGACTCCGCATATCCCAATGACATCCTGCTCATTGAAAATGCGGCCATTGTGGGTTACTTCCAGCCTGTTTTCAAACAAGTGAAAAAGTATATGTGTAGCACCCGCATCCTCTGCATTTTGAAGAAGCTCAAATATAAAATGTGTTCGGTCCGTGTATAATTGTTTCAGAAATGACAAATGACGTGTCCCTTCACCGTATTCGCGTATGTTATCTGTTCTAATCTTTTCGTAATCAATAAACATTGTCACTCCCTCTATGAATAGTTATTTGTCCGTAAGCTGCTATAGCAGTTACAATATCTGCTCTTTCAACAGCTATCTCCAGTTCCTGAATTCTTCGTGCATAATCCGCATTTGCAGCTGCAATTTGCGATTGTCGCATCTTTTGGATTTTATTGTTGGTTGTTTGCATAAGCTGCTCTTGCAGGAGATTTATCCGTGCCCGATGACTTGTAGACAGACTCTCAATACGATACTGTGCCAACTCGCGGATCGTTTGTTTGTGTTTACTTCTGGCTTCGTTCCACAAAGCATAGTGACGTGTGTCAAGGTCGTTCCATTCTGAATCGTCAAGACTATAAGATACCATCCCAGAAGAATCGGTTGCTTTTTCCAATAACTGGCCAAGATGCTCGGTAACTAAAGCATTGGTGGCAATAGGCTTTAGTAACAGATCTTCTTTGATACCATGGAAACGCCATTGATAAATTGCAAATTTATAACACCCTTCAGGTAAATCGTCTGTGATGACAGATAGGTTGGTTATTACTTTTTGTTTCGTATCTAATAACGATGCCGCCTGTTTGACCAACGGGTGGAGCGGCATAATAAAAGCGGCCTCGGGTTGCTGTATAGCGCAATTAGAATCAAAAGTTATCGTCAGATGCTGATCTCCGCCTTTTAGCCAGTTCTCCCATTCGCGATATACAGAGTTGTTTTGCCTTGGTATCTTTTGGAAATCTTTTAAAAGCCGCACACGCGTTTCTTGGTCAATCCTAAGCGTTTTCAGTTGCTTTTCTCCCAGTATAAACTCCTGATCTTTTCCACTGGTACGCTTAAGATAAATGGTAACCAGTCTATGTAGTGATTCCGGCGATAACCAAAAGCTGGCAGTTTCTTCAATTTCATGATTCATTTGTTCTTGCGGTAGACGAATTCCGAACAATTCTACCTGTCTCTGTTCCAGTTCTTCCTGCTCTTGAATAATTCGGATTTTATTGTCAGCCAGTTGCTGTAGCTTAATCTTGCGGTCTACTTCACTTAATTCGTAGTTTTCAGCGATATTTTTAATCTCTTGTGTTATTTCCCCCAGTATTTCCTCCCCACATCCAAGGGCGTTGTTAAAAACCCCTATACGCTTCAGACAGCGTTCGTAAATGTCTGCGTCAACTGTGCCGGGCGTTATTAGATTGATTATTGCCACACTCTCACTTTTTTGACCTTTTCTGTCTATCCGACCAATTCGCTGTTCAATACGCATTGGGTTCCATGGAAGATCATAATTTACTATGCAATCACAGAACTGATAATCAAGACCTTCACACCCGATTTCGGAAAACAACAAAAGGTCCAGACAGTCTTTGTCCTCCCTCTGCTTCTCAAAGCGTGTACGGAGAATAACGCGTTCTTCATCCGGTGTTCCTCCATGAACCAACCCGACTCGTACCCCATCGTTTGCCAGATGGTTAAAGAGATATCCCAAAGTATGCCGGAAACTGCTGAATAGCATAACTTTATTGTTTGATAGATTTTGTTTGTCACGAATTATCTTTCGCAATGCTTCTAGCTTGGGATCTTGCGGTTTTAGTGAACGGGCAGCTTCAAGAAGAATCCTGATTTGGGATTGAATTGGATTAATGGCTTCCTCTTCAGGGACATCTGTATCGTCGGCTTCTTCCCAGTACAATTCGTCTATATGTCTGTTAAGAATATCTTCAAGAAAAGGGGCAAGGCCAAAAAGACAACTAGCTGCCTGTCGCCGGATGGTAGTCATCATGAACTTCACGTTCACTCCACCATGTATCTGACTGAATATTTCAGTTTGTATTCTTAATAATTCGTCGTGCAATTGCTGTTGTTCCTTGGTAAAAGGGACTGGTACTGTTTCCGGTTTTCGGACTGTGAAATTTTCAATATCTCTGCGTCTGGTTCTATTTATGATCCCTGCTAAGGTGTGCAAACTCTCTGTTTCTGAGATAATCTTAACACGCTCCTCTTGTGTTAATTCTCGTTCCGCAAGTGTAGCCCGAATTCTTGAAAAGTCAGGATTATGTTTGAGTATGGCTTGACCCCAAGGAGTACAAGCTGCCTGATCAAGAGCCTCAACAGAAAGCTTTTGCCAGTCAAGTTCTTGGGATCGCATGAGAGATGCTGCTTGATTAATATATGGATTAGGTGCCACCATATGGCTGAAACTCTCTTGGTCTATGATAAGATCGGGACGTAAAGTATTTAATAGCACAAAAAGGTCGTTACTACCAAGTTGTATTGGAGTAGCAGTCAGGAAAACAACTGCTTCGGCATGATCACAGAAGAATCTTACAGCTTTATGGGTTAATGTCTCCTGGTTTCTTATATGGTGCGCTTCATCCACAATAACCAGATCGAAACGTGGCGGCGGGTCAAGATCCAACAAACCTTTCTTTTGTTTATGCTTACCTTCAGTGGTTGACCCAAATAATAATGCTTCATCAAAAAGAGAATATGGAAGTATAACCTTTTGGTGTTGTTCTGGCCAAACGCCGTCAAGATCCATTTCGTTGATACAATACCTCAAAGTTGGTCCATCCAGGTGAGTAAAACGTTCATCAAATCGTTTCATCTCTTTCTGCCATTTTTTCTCTGTAACTAAAGGTCGTGGGCAAATGACCAATACAGAGTGTATTTCTCTACGTGCCTGTAGTTCTCGAAGGATTAATCCGGCTTCGATTGTTTTTCCTACCCCTACACCGTCTGCAATGAGCAAACGAGGTCGGTCAGATCTTATAAAACGTAATACCGGCCTAAACTGATACGGTATGAAGTCAACACGTGCAGAGTTAAGGGAATACAAAGTGGAAAGTCCAGGATAATTAATCTGCAAAGCGGAAAGATAGGCATGGAATTGATCGGTATGCAAGACCTCTTCATTTACATCACTATTATCCACAGCTTGTAATTGAGATGCATAAAACCTTTGAATAGTGCCATCAATAAAAACATTAAATCGATTCTCTGGTTTTGCTGGTAATGTATCCAATACGGCACCACGGCTTGCTGGATTAGATTTAAGTATAACTATCTGTCCGGGCTCAAATTCAATCTCGCTCTTTTTCTTAAGTGGAAATGTCTTAGTTTCCTTCCCCTGTGTGTCTGTTTTGGTATTATTCTCTGACGAAATAAGAGAAGTCTTTGTCTCCTGTATATCCTGAATCAGTTTGTCTTCTGCCCCAATGACAACTGCAAACCGCTGAAGAGTATCCAAATCCCTGTATATGTCATCAATGGGGCACCCTTCAGTATTCGTATGTGCCCAATGATTACGTACAGTTATCATCTCTTTCACAAAATGCCTGGTTTCGAATGTCAACTCTAAATTGTTCGCGATTTGAAACCAGTTTTTGTCAAGAACCCTTAAAAGCCCTGCCAGATCGAGACCGCTTAGTGTTGTGATTTTGTCTTGTTCTAATCGGTTCTTTTGCTGAAAAGACAACATGTTTACAACCGCTTTGTTCCACCAATCATCAAAAAGAGTGGGCAATATTTTATGCAAAAAAGAGGCAAGCAACTTAGTTATAATAGTCAGTAACTCTTGGATTCTTCCTTGCATTTTAAATTTTACGTTCATCTTCTTATATACTTCTTCATTTAGCTCCCTGTCAGCTCCTGCGCTATTATTTCTGCTTGTTTCAGGACGGTGTCGGTTGCCAGTTTTTGCATGTCCGGGGGATAGCCGTATTTACGTAACAGACGCTTGACGGACACTCTTAATTTTGCCTTTACACTTTCCTTGATGGTCCAGTCAATTGTGGCATTCTGCCTTATGGTTTCAGTTAACACGACGGCCAGTTCACGAAGCTTATCTTGTTGCATCAGATCTCTTGCGCTATCGTTGTTGGCTACTGCTGTATAAAAGGCATACTCAAAATCGGACAGGCCCATTGACTTAGCCTCGTTGTCCATTTCCACAATTTCTTTGCTTAAGCTTATAAGTTCTTCAATCACTTCA
>JBAZIG010000112.1:0-4778 GCA_041651955.1 Minisyncoccota bacterium
CCTCTTCCATTTCTGCAATTTCTTTAAGTTCAACTACTTGTTTTTTTACTTTATCTGTCCCTTTGACCCCTAAACAGGAAGCAGTGGATTGAATTGTTCTTCGACACAATGCCGCAAACCCGTTATATGCTCCAATTGAATAACAATCAAGCGCTTCTTCAAAGTCATGTCTAACTGCTTCAGGTAAATACTTAAACTCAAAATTTTCTTTCGGAAACTCAACAATTTGATATTCTTTAGATAATTCGATTCCACCTCCGCTGAGATAAGTTAAACTAAATTTCAAAAACACAGGTTCTCCACATGAGTTGCATCTATATACAATACCTACTGTCGTAGGGTGAAATCTCATCACTAAATCATAATTCGGTACCGATATAACTGTTAATAAAGAAATCACATTACAATGTGGACATTGCAATGAAATAGGGCAATCCATCAATGGATCTATTGAATCTTTACACAATCTCATAATATCTAGTGTTAATACATCTGCTACCTTGTATAAACCTGTACAGATTTCATAATCTCGACTCACACTTGGGTCCTGCTCCTCCTATGAGACTGTCTCTGTATAGCTAAAGGAACGCGTTATTTATTCCAAGAAAAACTTGCCTCTAAATTAATCATTTTCATTCAATTTCGGAATATTTGGCGCAATTTTAATAAGCCATGCGAAACATCCGTAAACAGAAAGAAACGGAGAATCACTATAAGATGAATTTGAATTCGGGCAGGAATCTTTTGATTTCGGGAAACGAGTCCTTCGACTTCTTAGGAAACATGATCTTTAGGAAAGCCGAGGTTTAAGCCGAGGCATCAGTCATTCTCTTTCCGCTCCGCAAGCTCCGCTCCAATCGAATCACTGAACTTGTCCTTACTTCCGCTCAGAGATTGTCATCCTCCATTCCGCATCCGCTCCATTCCGGACCACAAACTCTGGTCGCTCCAGGCTTAATTGGTATTCGCTCCGCTCATGTTTCTTGTCATGACCCCTTGCTTGTAAGGCAGGTGGTCACCTGTTCAGTATTCGCTCCGCTCATGATCCTAATCCCCGCCCAGCGAACTTCGTTCGCCTCCCACCCAAACCCAGCGGTGTTCGCTCCGCTCACTCGCCGTCGCAAATGAGCCCCCGCCCGGGACCGGCACATCCTCCATCAAAAAATGAACCCATATCTGACAAATCCCTTCTCTGAACCTTCCCCGAACCTTCATCTCCCTCCGGGCAAGCGCTCATTTCCACCCGACTCCCTTTCCTTTTCGGGCTCCGCTTCGCTCTACCCTCAATAGAGGCCGCCCCTGATTTAACATAATCTGAGCTTAGTTATGTTCCTCGCTCCGCACGCTTCGCTGCGAAACATAACCCAGATTATGTGCAAATAGGGCCGTCCCCCTTTTGTGTCAAGCGAATAAAATACGCAGGCCACCGGCCTGCTCCCCATTTTCTCCGCTTTCCCCAAAAGAGAGCGGAATCATCCCCACGCTGCTTCGCAGCGCCCCGTTGATCAATCCCAAAGGAACCGGACAGGTTCCGCTCCGTATCCCAACGGTTCCCGCTCCAGCCACTCCATGACTTCCGTGGCTTCCGCAACCTCCGGAACACTCCGCTGCACCTCTCTGCCTGCCTCGACCCACCCAAACTGCCATTACACCTTCCCTGATCCCGCTCCGCCGTCCCAGCGAAGAGAGCGGATGGCTTTGCCGGGTTTCCCCGCTCAATCTAGTTAATTCTCAAAACGATAACTAAAACTATTATCCTTTACACAAAGGTTTCGTCAGTGCCTGACAAGACAATAACGTCTTCACTAATCTGAATGTTTTGATATGGTAGTACAAGAAATCGATAAATAGTCTATTATTCTATTAGTCAAATACATTAATCCGGATCTCGGACACAACGAACAGAAGACCCGAAAGCTTTGCTGCTGAAGGTACTGTACAGAGTGCTGCTAAGGGACAGGTCATAAGCGCTGCTGGAATCGTACTTATATGTAGTAGAACTCCACCAGTAGCAGTAGAGACCAAGGTAGTTGAAGGTCCCATCGGGATAGCGGAAACCACCAGGAACGGCTGTAAAACCACTTTCGTTGGTTGCTCCGGTATTGGGGGCCTTCCAATGGGTTGTTCCAGTTTCTTTCATTTTGCCGTGGGCAACGTCTTCGCCTCCCAGATAATCAGTAAGTATTGTCCATTCAGCCTCACTTGGCAAATGCCATCCTTCTGGACATATCCCCTGTACGCCACTGGGATTTGTATTGCTGCTTGAAGCACCATTCATGGCTGCTCGCCAGTTATACAACACCCCATAGGTTTGATAATTGCTTGTGGCTTTTGCTTCTGATACATTTGTGCCATCATAACCGTATACATAATAATATGGTAAGTTGTTTGACCCTGAAGTCGGAGGACTTACTGATGGCAGATACGCCAGGTTTTCTGCCATCCATACCTGCGAACCAATGGTTACCGTTACATACTGATTATCATCACGGGAATCAGTGAATGAACCATATTCAATATCTGAGACAGGAAGCGTTGTAAAAGTTCTCTGCTCTCCATAGGCAGTACCCTTGGAATTGGTAGCATAGGCTTTAAAGTAGTATGTGGTATTTTGGGAAAGACCTGTTAGGTTACTGCTATAGGCTCCAATTCCGGTCCCATCTGTTGTCTTGGTATTTGATGTTGTGGGATTATCAGATGTGCTCCAGCAGACACCGCGGGCTGTTACTGATGATCCACCATCTGAAGTCACATTTCCTAAACAGGTCGCTGTTGTGGTGGTGATATTGGTAACATCCTCTGTTGCAGCAGACGGTAGTGTTAGTGCATTTGTAGTAAAAGTTCTCTGCTCCCCATAGGCTGTCCCCACGGTGTTCGTAGCATAAGCCCTTACATAATATGTCGTACTCGGAAAAAGATCGTTGATAGTGCTGGTATAAGTTCCCAGGCCTGTACCATCTGTTGTCTTGGAATTTGAAGTCGTTGGATTCTCTGATGTGCTCCAGCAGACGCCTCGGGCTGTAACAGAGGCACCTCCATCTGCAGTTACATTCCCTGAATAGTCCGCTGTTGTATAAGTTATGTTGGTTACATCACCTGTAACCACAGTAGGCATTTCTTGATCGGTAGTGAAGGATTTTTGTTCGCCATAGGCTGTCCCCTTAGCATTTGTTGCATAAGTCCTTACATAATAGGTAGTATTCGGAGAAAGGTCGTTTATATTGCTGGTAAAAGTTCCCAAGCCTGTACCATCTGTTGTTTTGGAATTTGAGGTCGTTTGATTCTCAGATGTGCTCCAGCAGACACCGCGGGTTGTTACTGATAATCCACCATCTGAAGTCACATTTCCTGAACAGGTCGCTGACGTGGCAGTTATGTTGGTTATTTCACCTGTAACCACTGTAGGCATTTCTTGATTGGTAGTGAAGCTTTTTTGTTCGCCATAGGCTGTCCCCACGGAGTTCGTAGCATAAGCCCTGACATAATAGGTGGTGTTAGGAGAAAGGCCGGTAATATTGCTGGTGAAACCTCCTAATCCAGTACCATTACTTGTTTTTGAATCTGATATAGATGGAAACTGTGTGGTGCTCCAACAAACACCCCGTGCTATTATGGCCGCACCACCATCAGCAGTCACATTACCAGCACTGCTCGCTGTTGTAGCAGTTATGTTGGTTACTTCACCTGTGCTGACAGAAGGATTATCCTCAGGGCGACAGGAAAACAAAAGCATACCCATCGCAAGCAGTAAGACAATCTTTTTCATTATTGTAAGGTTTGAATTAGTATCAATGAGTTATAAATATTTGCAAACTAATCAATAGTCCGCATTATGTTATTTTGGCAGTAAAACGCTTTCAGGAAACAATAATTTTCTCTGGTTTCATGCCAATTAATTCGTCGTTCCAACCACTGGATACGAGTAAAAACCAGCGCAGATATCCCTTGCCCACCATTACAAGAAAAAGTATAGGTGTAAATCAGGTTTTGATGAAACAGTAAGGCGAAACGCGTAGAAGAGAAAAACATATCCTTATCCTTTCGCCTGGCTGTTCCTGTATAAGAATCTGTTGACATAATATAGCAGGATTATACAAATATAGGTTATAAATCAATTTATTACAAGCGATTATTGTAGTTGGTTAATATGACTTTGAATCCTGTCTGTACGAATTTGAATTTGGTTCTTTTTCAGCCATTACCAGCATCACTGCCCCTTCTGAATGGATCAGCCTGTTTGGATGCATAAAAACCCCACAACCGCCATGAATCCCCGGGCGAGCGTGCTCCTTCCGCTTCGCTCCTTCCGCACCCTCGCAAACCATCCGATCAACCACAAAGGAACCGGACAGGTTCCGCTCCGTATCCCAACGGTTCACGCTTCAGCCACTCCGTGGCTTCCACAACCTCCGGAACACTCCGCTGCACCTCTCCGCCTGCCTCGACCCACCCAAACTGCCATTACACCTTCCCTGATCCGGCTCCGCCGTCCCAGCGAAGAGAGCGGATGGCTTTGCCGGGTTTGTCATTCCACTGCATCCCGAGGTGCGTTCCATTCCAAACCCCGCATGCGCCAATTTTGCCGGCGGGAGAGCTCCTTTCGTTCCGTTCAGTTCCTGAATCGCGGCGTCACTTCACTCGCTCCCCCGCAATCGCCCTGATCCGGAATGTTTGATGCGGAAATGCTCTATGAAGCCAGGGCGACTTCGCACCCTTAGCGCCTTGGCTTCTTGACGCATATCCGCCTTTTTCCAATCACATTTCGCAAAAAAGAGCAC
>JBAZIG010000113.1:0-4758 GCA_041651955.1 Minisyncoccota bacterium
TGTAGTCGGCAAAGTACTCTTTGAGAGGAAGCCTTTAGGCGAACTGTTTATTAAACCAAAACGTCCGATGAATGATTCCGATTCAGATCAACTGAATCTATGGGGTAATTTCTTTGGACAGTAGTGCATTTCTAAGATAGAAATAGCACGAAGTAAATATCTTAATCAACGAATATACTATCTTTCTGAGTGATAATTTAAGAACAAAATAATTGCAACTTTTTTACTTTGAAGTAATCAGTAACAAATAATAATTTGTCAATAATACATCATTTAAAACATATCTATGAAACGAATTTCTAAGATTGCAGCATTTGCTGTTTTATACCTCTTTGCATGTCAGCTGTGTTCGGTATCAGCTGCAGATTTCAACGAGCCCCGGTTTTCTGAAGACCGAAACGCTCAACCCGTCAAAAAACTTGTGGTATTGAAATTGGATGATTTAGCTGCCGGCTCTGATGGACAAGCTGTGCCGGCTCGATTTCAACGCGTTGTTGACTTCCTGGAAAACAAAAAGATAAAATCATCCATCGGTGTACACGGCTATTCCCTGGTAGAGGATAATCCCACTTATTTCAAGTGGATTACCGACCGTGCTGCCCGTGGTTATATCGAATTTTGGAACCATGGCTTCCATCACCGCAAGAAAAACCCTGATGGAACCTTTGACCCTGAACATGCAGTAGATGAGTTTTTGCGCAGCTATTCTGAGCAGTTGCACTCGCTCATGATGACCGACAGCCTTGCAAAGGCAAAGCTTGGACTCGATTTTCCCGTTTGGGGGCCGCACTGGAGTAATGCCAACTTAGACACCGACCGTGCCCTTGCTAAAATGGGGAGGATAAAAATGACTTTTGATTACCCACCGGTGGTCGAACAATTTAAGGGTTTTGTTTTCAGGAATAGAATTGATATTGAGTATCCTACACATAACCCCGATTATGAGGCTTTTTTGAAATCGTATGCTGAAAAGTCAAAGGACTGGGATTATTTTTTCCTGCAAGGTCATCCCGCAAGCTGGAACGAAACTCGTTGGGATAACTTTGTTAAAATTATTGAGTACCTTGAAAAGGAGGGTGTTCAATTTGTAACAGCTTCCGAACTTTACGAGATTTTAGGCTTTTAGTCTAAAGTCATCTGCAAGATCGATCCGTCCGGATGGAACAGGAAGGTAAAGATTTGACGATATCCTTACCTAGTGTAGACGGACGGCTCGTATGCGACGATGAAAGGGATCCAAGAAAGCGAAAGTACTTCTGAAAGCGTGCAGGTATTGAACCGATAATCTGATACCTGAAAGATATTTTTGTTTCAGAACAGTCTACTTGACCCAATCAAGGGTGGTATAATTTTCTAAACCAGTCAATAATTGACTTTTTAAGTCTCGACTTAATAACACATTTAAAATAATTATGTATGAAAAGGAATGCAACAAAATCACTATTACTCATCCCATTGTTTTTTTTAATAATACTTGTAAATATGGGATATACAAGACTTGAAGATGGCAGTTCGTCTTTCAAGACAGAAGAATTTATTGAAGCTGAATTAGGTAAAATTAATGGGCCAATAGCAAAATTTTCAGGTTCAAATGCATCAGCTGATAATTATCTTATGAATCATTATACAACATCTAATAGACTGCAGGATCCAGCATTACAGGAATTGCCAGATATAAGTTATAACATCGAAATTCCTGCTGATGGAGATTATTTTATATGGATGAGAGTGAAGGTACCTGCTTTTCAAAATATGTTCGGTAATTATCTTTCACTTTATATAGGAAGTGACAATTTATATTATAATGCCTGTATTCTCAAACGAAATAATGATTGGGAATGGCAGCGTGTGACTAATTTAAGGTTGAAAAAAGGAATTCATTCTATAGATTTTAAACATAAAGATTTTCATTTAGGTATCGATAAAATTTTTATTACTTCCACAGGATCAGACCTGACGGGATTAGGAGCTAATCCTTCGAGGGAGGAAATTCTTAAAAATAATTTTAATTCTCCAATTAGTATTACTTACCCTATTCCATCAGAAAATGAAGGTGTAGGATTGGATTTCCCTAGACCACCTTTAGAGCATCCTCGGTTGTTTTTACGTGAAAGAGATATTACTGCCTTAAAAGAAAAAACAAATAATCCATTAATGAAAACCGCCTGGGATAAGATTGTTGTAAGTAGTAAACTGAATACTGATGGACTACTTGATGCGCCAGTTGACGGAATGGCTAATTTTAGTATGGAAACCATATATTCTATTGAATCTAAAGCTTTGATGTATGTTCTTTATAAAGATAAGGATTTGGGAAGAAATGCGATAGATGCAATGTTGAACTTTTTTAACACTGTTAAATTTAATCCTTCTACGAGCGATATCTCAAGAATTTATGGGCGTTTTATTCTTTCTGCTGCTATAGTGTACGATTGGTGCTATGATTTATTAGATGATACTGAAAAGAAATCTTTGATAAGTTGGGCTGAGACCATGGCTTCTAAATTGGAGTTAGGTTGGCCTATTATTAAACAAGGAGCTGTAACTGGTCATGGATCTGAATATCAGTTGATGCGTGATATGCTGTCAGCTGGAATAGCCATGTATGATGAAAATAAGAATATATATGAATTTGCAGCAGGAAGATTTTTCAAACATTTTGTACCTGCTCGTACTTTTTTCTATCCTGGAGGTTATCATCATCAAGGTTCTTCCTATGGCGGTTACCGTTTTACAACCGAGCTGTATGCCACAGCTTTATTTGATAAAATGGGTTATCCTGCAATATTTGGAGACGATCAGAAAAAGGTACCTTATTATGCGATTTATAATAGAAGACCGGATGGACAAATCATGAGAAATGGGGATGATTATACCTCTGGTAGGACTAATGAATACTGGACAGTTTATGGGCAATCAGATCTTTTATGCGCAAGTTTATTCAAAGATCCCATTGTGATGGGAGAAGCTATTAGAGAAATGAATGGATTTGGTAAAACAAATGATTATTTGTTCGATTTTCTATTAGTGGATCCATCTGTAAAACCTGAACCATTAGATAAACTACCCTTAACAAAATACTTTCCATCACCTTTAGGTGCCATGGTTGCTAGAACAGGATGGGAGTTGGGAAAAAATTCTCCTACAGTTGTTGCTTCCATGAAGATTGGAGAGTATCAATTTTTAAACCATCAGCACCTAGATGCTGGGCAATTTCAGCTCTATTATAAGGGTGCTCTTGCAACGGAAGGAGGGCATTACGATGCTTATGGAACAGATCATGATTATAATTACTATAAACGCACTATTTCACACAATACTTTATTAATATATGATCCAAATGAAAAAACATTACGAAATCGTGTAAATGATGGAGGACAATATTTCCCTAATAACGGGAGAGAAGCTCCAACTATTGATGTAATAAAAAAGGATCATAAAGTTGCTACTATCCTCGCCCATAAGTATGGACCTGATTCAATTAAACCTGAATTTAGTTATCTTAAAGGCGATATAACTCACGCATATACCAATAAAGTAAGTCAAGTTAAACGCACATTTGTATTCCTCAACTTGAAAGAAGAAATACATCCAGCAGCTTTAATTGTGTTCGATAAAGTAATTTCATCGAATGAAAATTTCAAAAAAACTTGGTTATTGCACTCTATTGAGGAACCAGTAATAGATGGGAATAAAACTGAAATTATTCGTTCAAAAAAGGGATATAATGGAAAAATGGTTAATACTACCCTATGGCCCGCACCAGACGATTTACAAATAAGCAAAATTGGTGGTGAGGGACGAGAATTTGAAGTAAATGGAGTTAATTATCCTGTTATAAATAAATTGCCTAATCCGGAAACAACCCATAATGAAGCTGGTTCTTGGAGAATTGAAGTTTCACCCAAAAAGCCGGCCAAAGAAAATTATTTTATGAACATTATGCAAGTAATGGAGAATGGAATCAATGAGTTACCTGTTAAGAAAATTGATGAAAAAAGCGTTGTAGGTGCTCAGATTGCAGATCGTGTTGTGCTATTTAGTAAAAATTCTGAACTATTAAAATCGCCCATTCAGTTCTCTATTAAGGATGATAAACAATTTAAAATTCTTTTGACTGACTTAGCGCACGGAAAATGGAAAGTGCTTAAGGATAAAAAAGTTATTTTGTCAGATATCTACGTAAAAGAAGACGGAACTCTTTATATTGATGGTAATAAAGGAGATTATGTTGTCACCAAATAAATAGGCGAACATTACGTTGATCTCATCACTGGTGATTTCTTTGCCCGTGGAGCGATGAAAGAGAGAGAAATAAACTTTTATCCACTCAGACCACAATTGACATTTTGTGCCTGATTGGAAATTATTCAGCAGACCCTAATATATATAATATGAATTTTTATAATAAAACCTTAATTAAGAATCTTTTCTCAATTTTCTGGCTAAAGAGAACATATGTCTACTTTATGCTTACAGGTATCATTCTTTTGTTGTCCATACCAATCACACGTGCTCAAACCTTGAATATCTTTAACAAGAATACAAAAGATGGTTGGCTCCAATCTTCAAGGGTTTTTTTGCTCGATGCATATCAGCCTCCATTCGCACCTGAACTTGAATATGATGTAGAATCATGGGTTGAAACCATGATTGACATGAACGTGAATGTGCTCCGGTTTCCCACCATGGGAAAATATGCAACAATTCAGGGCGTACGTTTTTCACGACATCCTGATCAGGGAGAACGTGATTTAT
>JBAZIG010000114.1:0-4747 GCA_041651955.1 Minisyncoccota bacterium
AGTACCATATCAGAAATCCCTTTCAATTAAGGTGTTATTTTTCACAATTTCCTCCATCAACGGATTGAGCAGATCATCTTTATCGTATATTTTCAATTTGAGCAACGTTTCAGCCACTTTGGTATTGAGAGACAACGAAACGGTAAAAATACGTTCAGAGGGCAGTTCATTGGTAGAGTTGAGCAGCAATTGAACTTTGTTGGAGACCACCTCATCATTGCTGTACATAGCGATCACAAGCGTTCTCTCTTTTTCCTTCGCCGACAACGGATTCTCCTGCACCAACTGGATTTTAAGGTTGTTAGAGACCACCGATAAATTACGGCTCAACAACATTGTGTTCACTTTCCGTTGAATTTTCTCCTCTTTCCGAGAGCTGACAATCACCGGCACAACCAATTCCTGTAAGCTTCCCCCCCCGTGAGTGAAGCGATAGCGTGATCCAGGCTTTTTGAAACGGTTCACCGAATCGGGGATGATCACCTGGAATGCCTCCTGATATTTCGTTGTTTTGAACAATGAAATTTTATGACCCATAGATATCTCAGGATCTTCGTTGGTGATGTAATGCCTGGCACTTGCCTCGGTCATCGTGCAATCCCCCATTTGGTTCTTGTCCGCTTCATCGATGTCGGAGTCATTGTAAATAAAACCATGGTCGGAAGTAACAATGACCTTGTTCACATTGAATCCCCCCTGAATATTTTTCACCATCCTGGTTAGTTCGGCAATCGCTTCCTGAGAGGCATTGAATGTTTTCCGCTCGTTACCGCTGTGCCCTTCCTTGTCGATCGTATCATGATAGATATAGACCACCTCGGCTTTAAACAAATCCCTGTTCGACGATTTTGTTCCGTTAAGGATATTTTCAAAACTAACCGACTGATAATTTGGGGAATGTTTTTTGAGAATTTTATCCCGGTTAGTGCTGATTGTTTTTTCCCCATCAATTTTTATTTCCCCATCATAGACATAACTTTTACCCGGTAAAAGGTTTGCCATTCCGAATGATGTTTCGGATGGGATCGAAGCCAATTGAAACGACAGATCAGAAACATTCTTATCATCCTTGTGCAGTTCATTGACCAGTTCATGCGCCACCTCGTAGCGCAGTGCATCGCTGATGATGACGGCTACTTTTTGTTTGAGTGGAGCAACATAATTCTGAAAGAAATCATACTGTTTCTGAGCCTTAATTTTTTTATAATCGTATCCCACAGCACGCAAACAGGCAAGCCATTCATGATTGAGCGTATAGGTAAATCGAGCGTATTGATTTTCGACCTTCTGTTTTAATATCTCCAGATCACCCTCAATGGGTGTTTCACCCATTTCCAAATTACGAAAGAACAGCACCCCCTTACGATAATAATAATCGATCAGAAAAAAATCTTCGGTATACCGTTTCAGATAATGCTCGGGTTTATCCAGGATAAAGCTTGAGACCCTGTTTATCTTACTTAGCACCCCGATAGAATAGCGTAAGAAAGCCAGTGTGTTTTTCAATACACCCTCCTCCTGAGTCAGCACAGAGATCTGTTCCAGTTTTTTCTCGGCCTCCGACCAGTTACCCGGCGGTTGAGAGAGCACTCTTTTGATCATCTCCCATTTCAGGGCATCAGTCTGATAGATATATTCGGCATCCACACCATATAAACCGATCAGTTTAGACTCAAGAATGGGTGAACCATTCAGTTCCCAAGCCCCGGCAAAAGGAGTGCCCATGGTAGGGTGAGCAAAACCCATCTCACGCAGGCGGTTCATCGCTTCCAGCGAGTCGGTGTTGTTCACCTTCAAAGCCTTGTAAGGATCAGCCTCATTCACAACCAGCCCCTGAACAATGGCGTTGTATTTGAGTCTTTTGACCAGATCAATTATTTCGGAAGAATCGGCAGACGAGAGCGTACAATCGAAATAGAGACGAACCTTCTTGTTCAGCACATCCAGCAACCCGAGATCAGATGTTTTCTTCAAAAAGCGTTTCAACTCACTCTCCCTGTTGGGGAGCGTGTAAGAGAGCAACCGGACAAAAATGGTATCCCAGTCCTCCATTTTGCCAAAGTCGAGGAAAGCACAGAACAGCCCCTGTTGTACATTCCTTTCGTCGAAGCCAGCAGCATTGAGAAAGGGTTTCAATACGTTTTGGGTCTTGTGGAATTGCAATTCTTTCATGTATCGTCTTACCAAACCCAACTGATGAGGCTGCAAGTGATATTCCTCCATAAAAGCAGCCACATCATCCATTTTCAGTTCCTTATTCGCTTTAAGCAGACCCAACAGCGGAAAGTTTTCGAAATCCGTTTGACTTTGTGGCGAAGCCATGGGCAGGTAGAAAAACACTTTTTCATTGTCCTGCAAGGCATTCAATTCCAGTTTGGCATTGAACCAATCCTGCTGAAAATACTTCACCCGCACCTCATCGAGCATCAACTCCTTCACTTCAGACAGGCTTGTACCGTCAGGATCAAAGAAGAAAAGGACTTTCAATTTCGGGTTGCGCTGGAAATAACTGATAATTTTATCTTGTAACATAAAAAACGCTTTGAAGATTTGAATCAATGTCGATTCTAATCGGAAATTACTGGATTGGGAAATTCAATTTCAAATTTCCATTCCATTGAATTTATTTTTTCTTTCAATCTTGTCAGTTCGCTTATTAGCTCGTTGAAAGTCGGTGGATTTGTCTCATAAATCATTTGTTCCACCATGGTCGCATAATCAGCTTTCCAAGCATCCATCACCAGTGTTGGCGGCAACATATCAATGGTCTGGGGCTGGTGCAGATTATAATTTATATGTCCAATGCGGTTGAACTTATAACGGTGATCAACAATTGTCCGGTACAATTCCCTGTTGCTTAAAGCCTTTACCGCAAAATCTTTCCCCGAGAGTTTGAATACATCGTATAGATGACGACTGAGCCTATCCACTCTCATTTTTTCGGCGGGCCGTTGAAACTCTTCATG
This sequence comes from Minisyncoccota bacterium, assembly GCA_041651955.1. Taxonomy (GTDB): domain Bacteria; phylum Patescibacteriota; class Minisyncoccia; order Minisyncoccales; family Minisyncoccaceae; genus UBA2558. The sequence continues at coordinate 2,967 of JBAZIG010000114.1, forward strand.
CAGCAGAAATATTTTCTCTAAAAAAGTCCGTTCAGGATTCACCGTTGGCACGTTAACCGCTTTCCGGGCAAATTCACTATCGGGATAAGATTCATCGACCAATGAAGCGATAGACTGCATGGTAAACGGTTCACGCAGGGAGCGACATCCTATTTCCAGTTGTATCTTCGGTTGCACGTATCCCGGCGAAGGGATTACATTGGGATAGAAGATATGAATGGTACGGTCTTTATCGCTTTCAACCTCTTGCACCAGTTCCATTCTCAAGTCGGTGAATCCGTTGGCTTCAAATGCAGACTTCAACTCATTGAAGAAAACAGTATCCACGTAGATGCCGGAAGCTTTACGCAATTTCCCCCTCTCTTTCTTTGACAACTCACCATCATAGCCAAAAAAATCCCTGTCAATGGCCAGATCAATATCCTCTGAAAAACGCTCAATCAATTTCCAAGCCTTGCTCAGCGACGTTCCACCCTTGAAAACAAGGTGTTGTCCAACTTCCATCCCGAATATAACCGATAAGGTTTGCACCACCCACCAGTCTTTTTCAACGGCAAAAATCGGGATACCCGTCCTATTGCTTATTTGCCGGTAAATATCCGCCTTTTGTACTGCAGGAATAAGATTGAAAGTTTCGCTCATCATCTACAATGCTTTTTTCATGATTACTTGTATCCAAACGGGCGCTAACGAAATATCATGGAGAAGGTCCTGCGGGTTTTCTTTTTTTAGTAGTTCAATTATTTTTACTTCTTCATCAGCTGTTAACCTGTTGCGTCCTATTTCTTTGAGAGCTTGAATAACAAGGCGGCTAATCGCCCCTTTGGCCAACAAATTTTTGGGAGTAGTTTTCTTGAATTTTATGGTACGCTTACCTACTTTTATTTTTCGAGGCGAGCCATCTGTGAGCAACACAATATTCATGGGCACCTGTGTACTAAGTCCGAGTGCATTGAGTGCATAAGACCCAGTGGGAAGCGTACGTGCACGATCTCTTTTTGTGATGGCAGCAGCCACCTCTTCGGCCGATGGCAATACCTCACCAATGTATGTGCTTATTATGGGTCTTACATAAATTCCCTGTGCCACCCTCCTGATCACTCCTTTTTCTTCCAGGCGCTGCAATGCTTTGCGTATTGCCTCTGACGACCCAAATCTGCTGAAATCCTCCGGAAATAACAGCGTACCCCTTGATAGGGCCTTTATGTATCTTTCCACTTTAAATTCAACACTTTCCATGACTAGTATGAATTATTTTTGTCACAAATATATGCTAAATTTGTGACAAAAACGAAAATACTCTTTTTATCTTAATCTGACAGACCACTTGGATCGATTCGTCGAAACACCGTTATTTAATGGGCACTACCACACCTGCAAATTTAGCATAGTTCACCACCACGCCATCGTCGAGGTCGAATTCGATCTGTTGGTCGGCCACGTCCTTCAGTAAAAGGTCGTAGGCCCGGCATTCATTCAGATCGGCTCTTACTTTATCCATTCGTTTAGACTGTTCGCGGTTGAGCGAAGCATTGTCAGCTTGCAGCGCGCTAAGTTGGTTTTCTAAGTTCCGGATATGGACCAGCAGGTATTTGCTACGGATTTTGTCGATGGTATATTTGTTCATCCGGTGCATGTAGGTAATCACCTGAAAAGCCCCCTTTGGTGAAGCAAAGAGCCAGTAGATGGGCCGTTTCTGGTAACGGGAGCAATGATCTTTCCAGAAGTCTTTTACCAAATAGGTTTCCAGATCTTTACCCAATAATGCTTCAATGAAGTTG
>JBAZIG010000115.1:0-4710 GCA_041651955.1 Minisyncoccota bacterium
GGGGCTGGAGCTCGACAGTGAGACCATCAACACCTGGAAGAACGGAGTGGAAAGGGCACTGAAGAAATACCTGCCCAGTGAAACGGAAGCGAAAGGGCAGAAATGCCCCGTCTGCGGACATGAGACCCTGGTCTACGAGGATGGGTGTCTGAAATGCCGCAACTGCGGTGCTTCGAAGTGCGGGTAAAATCTTCATGATTCACTTATAGAGCGGTGAAAAGATCAATTCTGTTCCTTAAAAGAGGAAACCGATAATTCAAAAAGGGGGTGTCGATCGAAACCCCCTTTTTGGTTCACCACTGTCTTCTTTTCTCGGTGATACGCTACACCGCCAGCACCCTCATCAGGACACACTTAAAATGATGTTATCCCAGAAAATAACAGTGAAAATGGTCGAATTTGATATCTCCGCTCTATCGACATCATGTCTGTATAAGAAAGAAAACAAAACTTTTTTTATTCAATAGATTTTGCGCTGATAGGCGAAAACTCCATTTCGAAGAACGTGGAACCCGGGCATACGTTTAATGATGTCGCCAAGTGTGATGTCGTTTTCTTTAGCAAATGAGGATGCAAGATAGCGTGTAGTATCTCCCACACCCGATATCCTGGCTGATTTTATCAACACTTCATTCAATTGGATTGACTCCTCAACCAAAAGAAAAGAATAATCGGTTTTATTCTCGTCCAGCAGTATTGTTTGCGTTGCGTATCCCATCAAGCGGGCACGAATAAAGTGTGCATTTGCCATATCCACGTTTTTCAGGAAGAAATTACCTGAATTATCTGTTATGGCATAGGTAATCACATCACTTTCATCTTCAGAGGTGATTGTGATTACCACGCTCGACAAATTGCCCGCATCATCCCTAACCTATCCTTTTATATCCATAGTTTGCGATTTTAAAGAAGTAGATAACAGCATAAAAAAACAAAAAGAGGTCGGTAATACGTCTCATAACCAACTTGTTTAAAAATCTCTTTCCAAGAAATTATATCTCGCACCACCGCTCGCCGGTATAAAGTCCGATTCATTTTTTTTGGGTGAATTTGCCTCCAAATATCGAACCCAGCCAATATTGGATGCTTTGGCGTTGGTGCGCAAAAAGGTTATCCGGTCGGTACGGGTATATTTTCGGGCGCCGTATTCAATATATTCTATGGGTTCTCTGGTATTTTCCAGGCCGCTTATTTCAAAAGTGTAATGCCCTTTGGTGTCTTGGATGCTCATTATCAATCCGGGGAGCCCTGAAAATTTCCATGGACCGGCGTTCCCTACAATCGAAACAGGTGTGAAACTATTACCGATAAAGAACTTAGAAGTTTAAATTCATTTTTATCATAATCTCCCGGGGTCTCATGGTACGTGTAATGCGCGATTTATAGAAATCTACGACATTCTCAAAAACATAATGCGTCTGGTTTGTTAAATTTCTTATTTCCAAGCTGATATCCATCTTTTTAAATCTATATAAAACATTAAAATTAGCGAAATAGTAATTTACCTTTTTCGTGCGAAAAAGGTCCTGTTTTATACCAACTTGTATATTGGTGCAAGGAAAAAAGTAAGTGGATAGCGAGTGTTGAAAATAGGATGTTGAAAAATTATTATTTCCTGTATCGTTCCCTGCAAGCATATTATTGATATATCTCAGTTCATATTCATTATTGAACCATTTTCGGGGTTGTATTGTCACACCTAAATTTATCGAATAGGATTTACTGGAAAAATCAGTTTGCCGGTTTTGTACTATATATGTATACTCACTTTCTTTATAAAACCCATTCAAAAAGAGTTTCGTGTTCCACCAGCCAAACATTTTAGATCCACTTATTCCCAGTATGGGAGAATAAATATTATTTTTCGTGAACAGTGACTCGTTTTGTTGGAAAAGGTCATCTATAAAGAATGTTTTATTTATTAAATGACGTTTCATGATGGAATACCCTGCTGACCCTTCCATGAAAAAACCTTTTACAGGGTTTCTGTATATCAAAGATAATACATATTTATGAGAAAGACTTTGTGTTGGTTTTCCGGTGAAAGAGTTCAGGATCCTATAATTGATAAATATTGTTTGAGGATATAATGTTCGAATGTCTGCAATATTATCCGTCACTTGTCCCTTTAAGGATAGCGTCAACCAATTAGAGGGATAATATTTTAACCCGGCAGAAGGAAGAAAATGAACGAAAGTGTACCCGTTTTGCAACGAATCCTTATTTTGTATCGTTACAGATGAATGTTTTAGTAATAAATTGAAGTAATAATCCAACTTATCGGATTTGTATCCCATTTGCGTCTCAACATATGAAGTGATATTTTTGAAAGCCGCATCGTTTTCATGATCCAGGATATCTATTAATGCCGGTGGATGTGAGAGAGAGTTTAACCTCTGGGAGGTAAAATCAACTCCTATATTATTTTTTATCTGATATTTGTTAAGTTGAAAGGTATATGATACCTGATTGGAAGTAGTCATATTTTTTAATGCATATTCTTGTGTATAAGGATGCGTTTTAGATGCATCTCCTATCTGAAACGATGCAAAGTGTGATAAAGTAGCGAGCTGAGTAAGTGAGGTCGCTTCCAGACGTCCTTTTTTTCGAGGAATAACTATCCTAAAATCGTTTCGCAACAATTGTTGAGGTAGATTATATTTTTCTTCAATGTCATATTGATGTGTAACAATTCGATTGTGTTGTTCAGCCCAAATGATATTGGAAGACAATTTATTACTCAAATAAAAGTTGTCAGCATTGTGGGTGTAAGAAAGCTCACCCTCCAGCTTGTTTTGGTAACTATTACTCTTTTTTAATTCCTGAATAATCAATGTAGAATCAACATCCAGAACAGCCGACACTTCCGAATCCAACTGTTGCCTTTCTTTGTTTTTCAAGTAACTGATTTGATATCTTAAATTTTTGTCTTCAGAAAGCTTCCAGATCTGGTTGGATGTGATAAGGTGCGAGGCATTCAATTGATATTTTTTCTTATCCATAGGGAGAGAGGATATCATGCTCGGTTGAAACAGTCCTCTCTCCACTTTTGGCATTCGTGCATCTATGATAATCTCGGAAATAGTTGCCGGAGAAGATAGCTCGGATGCTATATCCTCTCCGGTGCTGTTGTTTTTATACATGCTTAGATTTTGAGCACTTTTCCCAAAAGACATAGCCATGAGCCTATTGTCCCAAAGGGTAAGTGGCAGCCCAACACCAAAATCAACCGAGAATAGCCATCGCTGTTTTGCCCCTTCATTAAGCACCAAATTTATCGCCGCCTGTTCACCAAATGTTTTACCCCTCAGGCTCTTTACCGGTTCATGCTGTTGCAATACCTGCACATATTCCACGTAATCAGCTTTTAAATTATTGGAGGCGAGTTTATATTTTTCATCAAGCAAGTCTACACCTTCAATATAAAATTTGTTGATGGGCTCTCCCTGATAATAAATAGTACCTTCATCTGTGACCCGGATACCCGGCATGTTGCGTAAAACATCGGCGATACTCCTATCTTGAGCCATTTTAAACCGGGCCACGTTATAGATTAGCGTATCTCCCTGCTCCTTTATGGGGTGCGATATTATTTCTACTTCCGGCAATGGTATTTCCGTGGGTGTTAATTCAATAATGGTATTTGATTTAAAGATACGTACAGGTTCTTTTGCTCCATGTAGCCAAGATAAGAGAATACGATGCTATGCCCATCCACAATGCTTTTCTTATTCAATTCAATGCTAAAAGTCCCATTTTCATCAGAATAAACATAATCTATTATTGCATCGTTTAAGTCAAGAATATAGACGGATGCCCCGCTAATCCCTATTTTAGTGTTAGAATCAATAATCCGTCCTTCAATATTAACTGTTTGGGACAAACATACATTCAGAAAGGATAAACAGAAAAGGAGGAGTAGCACCCAATATTTAGGCATAGATAAAATATTATTTACTTAACTCTATTGGTAGATAGGCATCTGATCGAATACCTTCCTTGCTTCTCTCCCCCGGCGTAGAAATGCCTTCAATTTTAACGCCAAGACTTTGGGCTATAAAATTGAGAGGATCTGTTACGAAGGAATATTGAATTTTAAGAAAATCTTTTTTCGATATTTTGTGGAACCCTTTAACGTCGTATATGATATCTTCAGGAGTCAATAGTTTTTCAAATCCTGTAGCTTCAAAAACATAATGATTATTTGTATCGTGTAACTTCAGGATTAGGCCTGGTAAACCTCTAAATTTATAGGGTCCATACTTAATTGGGATTTCAGTTGTAAACCAAGCTTCGTAATTTCGACCCATGTAAGTACAGGTGGCTTTCTGGCAATTATATTTCAAGATCAATTTCTTTTCAGATGTGATAGTCCATTGGATGGGCAATAAATCTTCTTCGTAATAATAGTTGTTTCTTCGTCCAACCAGTTCATCCTGGTACGTTATCTTTCCATTTGGATAATTCGTATACACTTTGTAGTTATTCACTCCTTTGGGAGATTCTTTAATCTTGTTCATATCGAAAGTCCCGCTTTCCTGCATTTTTCTTTTATATGCATCCTTTTCTTTTTTCCGCGAACTGTAAAAAACAACCGAGTTTTCACCTATATCCAAATTCATGAAGTCTGTAGTGAAATAATTCGCATCAAGCGTATCTTTCAATGTTGTATTTTTGTATTGGCATCGGTATACAGTTTTATCAATTACT
>JBAZIG010000116.1:0-4674 GCA_041651955.1 Minisyncoccota bacterium
AAACTGATTCATAAATTTTCCGAAAGCGGATTTTCGAATGAACTCATTGCCGGATTGTTAAATGTAACAACAGACAATATTCGATCAAGCAAATCCAAAATTAATCGAAAACTGGAAGAAATATAACTGCTTTTCATTTCTTAGGGCGAAACTTTTCAAACATAACTTATTGATTTAAATTTTATTAACCCTTATTTTGCCGAAACTTTTTCTGGGGCTATTGACTTTTGGTAATTAAATTAATATAATTGCTAAAAAGTTGATTATGAAAACGTTTCTTCTTTTTATTTTTTGTTTCCAGTTATCTGGATCCGTATTTGCACAAGATAGTACACAAATCGATATTACATTCTTTCCCTCAACTGTTAGACCCAAATCATTAATTATTGAAAAAGTAACCGCTGAATACGACAATCAGTACGTTTATGTAAACATCCTGAATTTCACTGGTATAGCTTTCATTGAAATCAAAAATGCAGCCGGAGCATCTGTTTCCAGAATAAAGGCCGGCATCAACAATGCCGCAACCGTTTACATCCCTATAGATAATTTTAAATCTGGAGAATATACTATTTACGTTACTGCGACCTATAGGTATTATGGGGTATTAATGATGTAATATTAAGATTTTATCTTAGAGATTTTTTTGATAAGACTATCATGAATACTGACAAAGAACTTGAGTATCAAAAAAGACCTTGTTTATTAATTAATAATCGTCTCGATATTAACGGGACACTAGTGTAAATCTATAAAAATAAATCATTATGAAAAAGTCAAAAAAGAAATTAGTAAAACTGGATTCAGAAATTACCCCATTAGAGGTTGATCAAGAGGGAAAATACAAAGGAGGGTTTTGTTCTGTTAATAACAACACACTTGATCTAGATTCAAGTCACAATAGTAGTTGCTCTGGGAATGGTGGCTGCGATTATAATGGAATGTGCCTTGATAATGCAGAGTGTACTTCAAATAGTTGGTGTGAAGGAAACGGATTCTGCGTAGGCAACGATGTTATACAAAAACCTAATTTATCCTGTATATGATAAGCAATAGTTCGTTAAATAATTAAAGGTTACCCCACGGTGCGAACGCCGTAGAATAAGAGTTCTTTGTAATCAGTGTTATTTAAACGCAAGTTCGGACGCGTTCCGGACATTGCAAAAATTCGATCCACCATAGCATTGTGCAACAAGACTTTGGTCGCTCCAATGGAGAGATTGAGTCCCTGCTGCCTGGCAAAGGCCCTTGCCAGGTTGACGGAAGAAAGAGACGCATTGAAAGCAAAGGAAAAGGCAGCTTTATTACGTGACTGGCAGTGTGTAAGCCCTGTGAACTGTTTCGCATCCCGGAAAAACTTATGTAAAGCTTTACATAAGTTCTTCAAGTGGATTAAGCAGCATCTCCATATCAAGTCCTTCTGGGGTAACACTGAAAGTGCTGTTAGATTACAAATCTATTCTGCCATCTCGGCTTATTGTCTTGTAGCAATTGTCGAACACGACTACAGACTCAACCGAAACACTTTTGATGTCCTCAGGATTCTGAGTGCCTCGCTTTTGGACAAAACCCTCATCAGGGAACTCTTCAAAAAAGTACCCATTTTCGATCCCGAAATATGTGATGAAAGTATTACTCAACTTATTTTTAATTTTTAGTGGACACTAATGACTAAAGTTGTTTAATGGACATAAATGTTTATGTCAGTTATTATTCTATAAAACATAATTCTATATGAAATGGAGTCATTATAATATAATATATAATAACAATGATGGGAATTTTATTTTATACAATACCAAAACTGACAAAATAATTGCTCTAACACAAGAATCAAAGGAAATATTAGAGAAAAATATTTCATTCATAAAGAATCTTAAAACCATTTATCCGTCACTTTATTTGCTTCTAGTTAATCAACAATTCCTTGTGCAAAATCATAGACGAGAAGTAAAAGAAATTCTTCATGATTTGTCATTAATAAAAAAGGATATCTGCAATTATCGAATTACAATTAATCCAACACTTATGTGTAATATGAGTTGTTGGTATTGCTATGAGAATAAACATGATGCTGGTATTATGAGTTTTCATACTCTTACGATACTACAAAAACATATAGCTAAAACAATAAAGAAAAAAGAGTTGAAGTCTTTTTTGCTATCCTTTTTTGGGGGAGAGCCATTACTTGCTTATGATCAAATAGTATGGCCTTTAATAAGTTTTGCAAAAGAGCGTTGTTTAGAGAATGATGTTGATTTCCGAGTACATATAACGACTAATGGTTATTTGTTGAATAATCAAAAAATAGAGCAACTAAAAGCAGTCCATAAAATTAGTTTTCAAATTACTTTAGATGGAGATAGAGAACATCATAATGCTGTAAAATTTCTGAATTCTGGTAAGAATACTTACAATATGATCATTTCTAACATTAAATTATTGTTAAAGAGCCACATATATGTTTACGTCCGTTTAAATTACACTAACAATAATTACTCATCTTTTGTAAATATCCTTGATGATTTTTTTGATATAGAGATTTTGAATAGAAAGTATTTATCTTTTTCATTTCATAAAGTCTGGCAAGAAAAATTTTATGAAGAATCCATAAAAAAATCAAGGATTATTCAAGTTTTTGAAAACAAAGGTTATAACGTTGCAATCAACCCGCATGCAAATAAAAATGTTTGCTATGCAGATAAGTATAATAATATAGTAGTTAATTACAATGGAGATATTTTTAGTTGTACTGCAAGAAATTTTTCTAAAGAAACAAGAGAGGGAGTGTTGCTAAATGATGGTTCATTAAGACTCAATTCAAAATATTCTGATAGAAAGAAAAATATATACAATTCAGTCTGTAAAAAATGCATACTGTTTCCGATATGTCTTGGAGGGTGTTCTCAAGATAGAATTGAACAAACAAACTTAAAAGCCTGTTTACGAAAGTCAGTATTAGAATTAAAAGATTATTTATTAAAAGAAAGAATTAACCGGATTACTAGAAAATGAAACTATTCCGACAATATGATTCATCTGATTGTGGATTGGCTTGTATAAGGATGTTAGCTTACTATTATGGTAAAGATTTCAGTTTACAATACTTAAGGCAGATTGTTGGTTTACAAAAAGAGGGGCTAAGTATTCATACTTTAAGATTAGTATTTCAAGCAATTGGTATGAATGCCCGATCATATAAAATTCCAGCTTCAGTACTTATTAAAAAATGCCCTTTACCAGTTATTATACATTGGAAAGCAAGCCATTTTGTCGTTTTATACAAAGTAAGTAAAAAACGTAACAATTATTGGTTTTATGTTGCAGATCCCGCTGTTGGGAAAAGAAAGTATTTGGTTGATACTTTTTTTTCGAATTGGAATTTACACGACGAAGGAATTATTCTAACTGCGGAGCCAATAGCAGATTTTTTTAATACTATTGCTCCTCAAAAAATAAATATTTATCATTTTTTAAAGAGTCATTTTCTTTCTGTTAAATCAGAGATCTTTCAGTTAATTATTGGAATGACAGGAATGGCGGTTTTTTCATTTGTAGTTCCGATTCTTACTCAAGTGTTTATTGATCAGGGAATAGGAAGACAAAACATAAAAGTTGTTATTGCCATTCTTGTAGTACAGTTTTGTATACAATTAGGAACAGAAAACATAAAGATACTAAGAAGTTGGATAGTACAGTATATGGGAACAAAAGTTGGTGTTGGAGTAATCTTTGAATTTCTTGCTAAACTTTTCAAGTTACCAATGTCCTTTTTTGACACAAGATCAGTTGGTGATATTAACCAAAGGATAAACGATCATTATCGATTACAATCATTTGTAACTTCAGAGACTTTATCAACATTCTTTTCATTTATTTCTTTTGGAATATGTGTTGTGGTAATTGGTATATACAATTTGTTAATACTTGGTGTTTATCTTGTATTTGTTACAATAAGTATAACATGGGTAATCTCCTACTTAAAGAAAAGGAAAACTCTTGATTATGAGATTTTCAACATTCGAGCTGAAATTCAGAACTTAATATTTGAAATCATTAAAGGTATATCAGACATAAAGTTAAATAATTATCAAATTTTCAAACTAAACGAATGGAAATGTCAGCAAAGAAGACAATATAAAGCGAATATTGAACTACTAAAAGTCAACTTAGCCCAGAACTCTGGTTATAATATTCTTATCAAATTAAGTGATCTGGTTGTATCTTTTCTTGTTGCCAATGCTGTTATAAATGATAATATGACATTAGGTATGATGTTTAGTATTTCTTATATTATTGGTCAAATCAATCCTTCAATATTTCAGATAGTTACTTTTATTCATCGCTTTCAAGAAACAGCGATAAGTATAGAAAGAGCATCAGAAGTCCACATATTACCTAACGAAGATTCTATTGAAAAATGTATACCATTATCAATTACTAATGAAGATATTATATTGAATAGTCTATATTTTTCATATGGATCCATTCAAAAGACAGGCTTTTCAATAAACGAACTCAGCTTTACTATCAGAAAAGGTATAACAACTGCTATTGTTGGAGAAAGTGGTTGCGGAAAAACAACAATTATTAAATTATTACTTAAGTTTTATAAACCACAAAAAGGTTGTGTATTTGTAGGACAAGATTTGTTATCAAATATTGATTCTCTTC
>JBAZIG010000117.1:0-4661 GCA_041651955.1 Minisyncoccota bacterium
TTCAGGGACTAGCGAGGGCAACCTTGTGCAGGTTCGAGTCCTGTTCCGGGCACATAACAATACCACAAGTTGTTTAATAACAAATATTTGTGGTATTTTTATTTTAATAATCCCCGACTATATCCCCGACTTAATAAAAAAGCATCCCAAGAACTCGTCCCGGGATGCTTCATGCACACAAAAACAGACCTCATATGTCTGCTTTGCGAAACAAAGATAATCAATTATTAATAATACGTACAAGGTGTTCCATTATAATGAAACTGAACAAGCGGTACGCTATATCCTTTTATATTGCATAATGACTATAAAATGCTATCATCTGGAAGGAATTTATTCCGGTTTGAAATTATAGTCATCATAGATATTAAAACGATTGACCTTTCTTTCGTTGTCGGTTTATATATTATATATATAGTGGTACATAGTAGAATCATATGAATATCAAAGCATCAAGGGGGCACTAGATTTTTCTATAAATATTCCGTACTTCTTCAATGTTGATGGTTTATTGACCGGTGAATTATTTACATATTGAATTACTTTCTTAAAATCTTCCGGCTTTATTCTGTCGATATAATGACCATCAGAAATTATTCGTTTGAATTGCAATTCTTTAATTCTGTAACAATCCACATAGCGATATTTGTCTCCTAAGAATTGGTAGTTTTCTGGATATATACAGAACTGATACTGGGCAATCATGTGACACATATTTATATTTACCTCAGAATTAATCAAAAGAGAACCAACTTGTATAGATTCTTCGTCTATTCCAATAACAACAAAATATTTCGTTCTTGATTTATCAGACTCTTCCTTCGGTATGACACCTTCATAAGGGTTAATAATCATTTTAAAGACACTGCCTGTTTGAATAGCCAGCTTTTTTAGTTCTTCCGAAATATTCCCTAACTTCATTATTTGAGCATATCATCAATTTCCTGATTCTCTTTCAAATATGAAATCGCGGAATCATCAGCCCCCCCCTCCTGTGCAATTGCAAGGTAATTCATAAATCTTAGGTCTGGATTGTTGTATACGCGTGTCCATTCAGCACCATGGGTTGCATTCATAATCTGGTCAAAATTCATTCCAGAGACTTCTTCCAAAGCCTGGTTGAGACATTCAATTGCAGACGTAGACAAGAAATTTATATCTGGTTCTTCTTTTGCAGTATAAAATTCATCTTTAAATGATACTGAATCGTATACGAGATGAAGATCATCATTTCTATGGAAATACATAGTATTTGCATCTCCTCTGGCGATCTTCAATGCATCGTATATATTCGATGGAACAGGGCCGAATTGTAGGGCGACAAACTTGTCCTCGTACATCGGACAAAGATACTTTGCTAGATGCTTTTGATGAGCCAAAAAAGCCGTTTTGACAATGTGGTATATGTTACGGCTTACATGCGCAGAACAGTTCTTTAAAATATAAAGAACAACAGCCTTTAGTGTTAATGCATCGTCTCTATTCATATTTTTATTTCCCACAACAGTTTTTATATTTTTTTCCGCTTCTACATGGACAAGGATCATTACGTTCTGGTTTCTTTTCTGTGTTCCTAAATGGGGTTTCAATAAGCTTTCCTGCAACATAATCTACTTCATGTGTAGATGGAAACTGAAAAGAAAAAATTGTTTTCTTTTCTGAACAAGATATTGAGAAATCACCTCTTGAAATGATGTCCATCCCAATTAACATATCAAATCCATCTAAAATACCCTCACTTACTCTAAGAAATGGAATTCCAACATTATTTGGAAGCACAACATTTATTAAATAAGTATTTGCATCTATTTTTCCTTGTGCATGGGAAACTGTTACTTTTCCAATAGGCTTAAGGTTAATAGCTTGAACAAGTCTTGCTGAAATTACTGAATTTGTTGCACCAGTATCCCAAAGACAGCTAATTTTAATATGATCGGGTTCGTTTCCAAATGAAGGATCATATGCTGGAAAAACCTTACACTCTGTTATAAGTGCTTTCGCTATACCATCATACCTTAGCGTAAAAGCTGATGCTCTAGGAAGTTTCGTCATTATGCAAAGATAACTCTCGAATTATATGTCTGCGTATATCCGGAATTACCATCAGTACATTCCTGAATTAAAAATGTACCAAGTTCATATTTCTTGATAGAATCGAGATATGCAGCGGCTTGCGAATCGTAGTCTCCAACTATTTTCTCACCCTTAATGACGATAAAGCGTCCTCTATAGAGCTTCAGCAAATCTTGCTGATGATCTATGTAGTATTTGTATTCAGCGTCCAACATGAGTCGACAATTCTATTAACTTAACAAACATAGTAATTTTTCCTTTTGTTATGCAAAAAATGAGCCTTATTTCCTTCAAAAAGAACGAGGACCTCAAAAGCACGGCACACTAAAATCGTCAATTATTAAATATCACAAAACATCAAGTGGTATGTATATACTTATCGGGGCCTTATAATATTATGGTGAAAAATAATTAATATTCTTTCCAAATTCCCGCCTCCCTTGTCCCACTTCCTCATACTGGGACAGGTGGGACAAATGGGACAACCCCGGGACATCACCCCCTCTGCCACCCAACCACCTCCAAATCCAACCCGGCCACAAGGAGCGCAACCTCCTCCATATCGCACCCACCCACCAGCCCCTTCAACTTCAAAAAAGTGGGATGCATCCTGGGATCCTCATACTGCTCCACCGGGGTAATAGCCATATGTTCCTTCCTGTGCTGCCGGATCAGCAGATCCGCAATATCCACGTGCCGAGCCCTGTCCTCAAAAGACGCCTCTTTCTCCAGTACATCCGACACCGTAATGTCCAACCCCCGCACCTGGGACAATTTCTCCTTCCATTCAGAAAACCCGTCCACATCCGGGAAAGCCACGACCTTGCGACCCCTCAATACTTGCAGCCGATCGTTGAGCTGAGACTTTCCGCCGGTGGCCAGCCAGATGTATTCCGGCCAAAATGAACTGCAAATCACCGCAGTCTTCTCGCTTTCCACCAGGGCCACATGCTTGAGCGGGTACTGCCTCAACAAATGCTCCCCAAACAGGCACTGGGTCAACTCCCAACCAGAGGGCAACCGCAATCTTGGATCCCTGGATTGTTTCAAAAGGGAATGCACCCAGGTGATCCGGCCACCCACTTTTTCATCCTTTACCCGGTGACCCGTCTCCCGGTCATATTTCATGATCTTCCCGGTCCTGCAGCGACCCTGGGTATCTATCTGGTAAAAAATCACGTCCTTTTTTTTGGTGACGCCTATAAGGTATTCTTTTACGATGCTGACGGTGTTTTCCTTCCCGATCAAACCCGTCAGAAACAGCGTGAAATCGCTGTCTATGGCCGGATTTACCGTGCTTTTTACTATATCTGTCGTGATGGTCCATAATTGTTTTTTTACTGTGTTTTTTACTACTTGTTGAGGTACGCGGAAAAAGTTCTCCTTCCAGTCATGCCGCGCAGAAGGATGGTCCTCAAAGAATTGCTTCGGCGTGTAATGGTACCCGCAACGGCTTTCGTGGTTGCACCGTCCCACCGCCTCGTCCAAACAATCCCCGTTCTCATCCACATAGCGCGTGAAACAACGCTTTCCCCCACAAGCGGGGCACGTGAACCGGCTCCCGGGGCCCGAATAGCGCTGAAGGGAATAATTGTGCGGATCGGCCATCAGAACTCGAAATTGTCATAAATATCAAACACAAAAGAATCCCTCTGCTCCGCCACCTCCAAAAGTGTCCCTTCCTGTCCCGCAGCATCCGCACGTGTCCCATCCTGTCCCGCTTGTCCCACCTGTCCCGCATCCCGGGACGGGACAGCATCCCCCAGGGGAGCCGTTTCCTTCTCTTTCTCCCGGGTAATGATCCGGTGCACCGTGGTTTTGCTCAGATTCACCAGGTCCGCGATTTCCCGGACCGTTTTTCCCTCCTTGTGCAGCGACCGGATATTGGAACGGACCAGCGCATCATCCTCCTCCGACTTGTCCCTCAAATGCTCCGCTTCTTTCCCGTAGCCCTTGTGCAAAAAATGCACGTACCCCTCGTCGTTGGTGATCTCATACACGATTACATTGTCCGAGTCGTACAGGTATTCTCCCGCCCGGACCTTCACCTGCTTGACAAACTTGATCCGCTTGTCCTGGGCCGACTGGCCGATGGCAAAGACGTTATCAAAAAAGTTGTAGAGCTTCTTCGAACCGGCCAGGTCGTTCTGCGTGATGGGGTTGCTCAAATTCCGCTTGGGCGTGTGCGAGATGATCAATAGGGTGAGGGCGTGCTTCTTCTTCAGGGCCATCAGCTTCATCATGAACAACCCCGCCACATCCCCCTTTTCCGAGCTGTTGCACAAATAGGTCAGGTTGTCGATGATCACGATCCGGGCACCCGTCTGCAGGGCCGCCTCCTCAATATCCTTGATGATCGCTTCTTCGTAATGCTGGATCCCGATACGCTCCGGATCAATCTCCGCCCGGTAGAAATTATCGGAAAACACATGCCGGTATCCCAACTCCCTGCTGGTGTACCTCAACTGGAACTGTTTCTCCGACAACTCGCAATCCACATAAAGCACCTTCCGGTACCTGGAAATCCAATCCCCCATCTGGACCGCGAAAATGGACTTGCCTGCATTGGAATCCGCAAACAGGCAAGC
>JBAZIG010000118.1:0-4661 GCA_041651955.1 Minisyncoccota bacterium
AGATCCCTATAGCAGGTAGGAATGTGCTGGAGATCGTGTTGCAGGAGGATACACAAAGCCTCGACGAATTGGTGGTGGTGGGGTATGGTGTTCAGCGTAAATCTGATGTGACAGGTTCTATCTCTATTTCAAGAGGTGAAGATATCTTAAAACAGCAATCATTCAACGCGCTTGATGGATTGAAAGGGAAAGCTGCCGGTGTGAATATATTTTCAAATTCTGGTCAGCCAGGCGGTGCTTCTCGAGTTGTGATTCGTGGAACAGGTACAATTAATGCGAGTACTGACCCTCTTTACATTGTCGATGGTGTGGCGATGGAGAATTTCCAGTATATGAATCCCAATGATATTGAGAGAATTGAGGTGCTTAAAGATGCATCTTCAGCAGCTATTTACGGTGCGAGAGGAGCAAACGGTGTCATTCTTGTTACCACGAAGCGTGGATTAAAAGGTACGGGGGTACAGGTTAGCTACGATGGATCGGCCAGTGTGGGTACGATGGCAAGCTACATGAATGTAATGAATGCATCTGAATGGATAGAAGCTTTCATGATTGGCCAGGAAAATGCGAATAAATACCAGAACAAGAACTACTCATTGAGTAAAACGGACTATTTTACTGACCCTAACTTGTTTGATGCAAATGGGAATCCTTTGTATGATACAGATTGGCAAAGAGAAGTAACCCGTACGACATTGTCGCATAACCATCAATTGAGCATACAGCAAGGTAACGATTTTTCATCTATAGGTGCATTTTTAAATTATTCTGATTACCAGGGCTTGATGCTTAATTCCTATATGAAACGTGTCAATGCAAAAATAACGTATGATGCAGACCCTACTCCTTGGTTGTCCACCTCCGTGAGCTTATTCGTGAATCATACCTGGGGGAATGAAGCTGAAGAAGATGGTGGTCACCAGATGCCACGTCGATCCATGATAGAGATGGTTCCATGGATGCCTGTTAAATTTCCTGATGGAAGATGGTCGAATTCTACAACGGTGTCCGATGCTTTAGGATTGGAAGGAATGGCTAATCCGGTTCACGTTTTAGAAACGCAGGAACGTACACGGGAGCGCACTCAGATATTTGGTAATACGGAACTTACATTTCATTTGGCTCCTGGATTGGATCTACAAACACGATTGGGTATAACAAAATACCAAAATCAATTCCGTAATTATTCTCCAACTGACCTTTCCAACATTTCTTTCCCTAATGGAAATGCATGGATAGAAGATCAAAGCACTTTGTTTTGGCAGGAAGAAACTTTCCTAACGTACATGAATACCTTTGATAAGCACCGTATTAATGGAATGTTGGGTTTATCCTGGCAGGAAAGAATTTACAGATGGAACCGAGGTGAGACCGAAGGATTCACCGATGATTTTTATGGAAACAATAATATGGGAGTAGGTACTTTGCCGAAGAACCCCACATCGGGTTACTCGAAATGGGCAATGAATTCTTATTTTCTCAGAGGTTCCTATACTTACAATGATAAATATTCGGCAACGATAACCGGCCGTATGGATGGTTCATCTCGATTTGGTGCTAATAATAAGTATGCTTTCTTTCCGTCTGCAGGTTTGGCATGGGTTTTATCAAATGAGGATTTTCTGAATAGCAATTCTGCCGTAAGTAATCTGAAATTGCATACCAGCTATGGTATTACGGGTAATTCTGAAATAGGAACATACGAATCGTTAGCCATGATGGGAAGTGGGAACGTATTTATCAATGAGGGCCGTCAAGGCGCTTCTTGGCCTGGTCGTTTACCTAATCCTGATCTGAAATGGGAAAAAACCCACCAGTTCGATATTGGTGTTGATCTAGGTTTGTTTAATAACCGCTTAAACTTTGAAGTGTCATATTACAATAAACAAACGAAAGATCTGATATTACCGCGTCCCGTCCCCCGTTCAACAGGATTCGCTTCCGTCACCGATAATATGGGACAGATTACGAACGAGGGTGTGGATCTGTTAATCAATTCAACTAATATTAGTAATCAGAATTTTAACTGGAGTACCATTTTGAATGTGAACTTCAATAAGAACAGGATTGACGCATTAGGGGAGAACAACGAAGATGTGTTTACCGGCCCGAATTGGGTTTCAGGATACCAAACCATATTTCGTGTAGGAGAACCTCTGGCATCATTCTGGGGATATGAAAGATTAGGATTCTGGACTGAAGAAGATAAGGCTGCAGGCTTAATTCCAAGTGGTCAGATAGTGGGACAGGCCAGGCGTTCTTCAGAAAAGAAAATCCTCGGTAAAGGTATGCCTGACCTGATGGGTAGCTTTATCAATAACTTTAGTTATAAGAACTTTGATTTGTCAGTTGATTTTCAGTTTGTTTATGGAGTGGAAGTGTTGCAACAGTTTACTCACTCAACTGAAGATCGGTTCGGACTTACAAATGGAGAAAAATCCATTTATTATGATGCTTGGAGACCAGGGAAAACGGATGCTAAGACACAGGCCATACGAAATGGTACACGTGACGGTCAGAGTTCCGAACTTGATTCACGATGGGTGGCCGATGGTTCATACCTGCGTGCCAATCTGATTCAGCTTGGATATACTTTCAAACCGGGTGCGATTAAAGCGTTAAGTGCCCTTCGAATATATGGTGGGGTGAATAATTTGTTTATTATTCATGCTGATGACTTTAGGGGTTACGATCCAGAAGCTACGTCGCAATCCGGCTCAAATGCCAAGTTTGGTCAAAATATGTTCTTCTTCCAGTATCCTAAGCCAAGAACATTCACATTGGGATTATCGGCAACATTTTAAAGAATCTAGTAAAATTAACGACAATGAAGATAAAGAAAATATTTTTTGGGTTCATGCTCTTATGTTTCGCATTTACGTTTAATTCATGCGAAGGCTTTTTAGAAGAAATGCCGAGAGAAAATTTGGACCTTGGTCAGTCCTTTAAGACGGCCAATCATGCTCGCTCCGGAATCAATGTCTTATATAATACCGGATTGATAACCTATTACGATGCAGGAGTCTATAATGGAGCAACCATCGCATGGGGTCCTTATCTGTCTGGATTGTATGACAACGAATACAAAGGTCAGGAAGTGATAGTACAGTATAGCCAGGAATTGACAATTTCAGAGTCCAATATAGCCAATCAGATGAACTCTCTCTGGGCTGGTTGTTACACAGCTATTGCCAGGGCAAATACAGCTCTGAAATATATTCCGGATATAGAAGATCCGGGGTTTACATCAGGTGAGAAAGAGCGGTTGATTGCACAAGCAAAGTTTTTCCGTGCATTCAATTATTTTCACCTTGTGAAATTCTACGGAGATGTCCCTCTTGTTACAGAACCTTATGAAACGTTGGATGATCTTTATATTCCGCGGAATCCTTCATCCGAAGTTTACGCTCAAATTGAACAGGATTTGAAAGAAGCAATTCCAGTTCTCAACGATGCTGCGTTTATAAATAATGACTACAGAATCACGAAGGCTACAGCTGAGACACTGTTAGCTAATGTCTATTTACAGATGAGCGGTTATCCATTAAATGCAAATCGTTACGCAGATGCCGCAATTACAGCAAGAAGCATTATTAATGGAGGCAAACACAGCCTGACTCAACATGATAATCATGGAGAAAACAGTGCTTATAATATACTACGTACTGAAGATAAACTTACCGAGTATCTTTTCTCCAGAGAGCGTTCTGCAACAATTACCGATTACCAGAATCGTTGGGTTCAACTCTCTTTTCCGGTTTATGCTGCAGCATGGGGTACTTTTAAGTATACTTTGACCAACAACGCCATTCGTCCCATGCCAACGCTTATCAATGCATATGACCCGGTTAATGACCTTCGTGTGCAGGAAAGGCAGTTCTTCTTTACTGAGTATGAAGATCAAAACGGCGAGATATCACATTTTGAAGAACCATCTCCCTGGTTTTATCTGGACGAAGTAGCAATGTTTGAAACAGGTATCAGTGGGAAAGATTTTCCAATTTATCGATATGCAGAAGTACTGTTGATAGCTGCCGAAGCAATTGCCCAAACTGATGGAGTGACCGCAGAAGCCGTAGGTTATCTCGCAGATGTTCGGGCACGTGCTTACACAACAAAGAGCAGATCAGAGATAATTTCCGAACTGAATGCTCTTGCCAGGGAAGCGTTTATTGAAGAGGTATGGGCCGAGCGTATTCGAGAGTTTTCTCTTGAGATGAAGATATGGGATGATATCCAGCGTACACGTAAGTACCCCGTAACTTCCGCTAGTAATAAGGGTGTAATCACCTTTGTTGATGTGATTGGAGCGCAAAATCCATGGGGAGCCACATTCCAGGAAAAGCATCTTTTGTGGCCTATTACCGAACAGGAGCTACAACGCAATCCTTCACTTACGCAAAATCCAGGCTATTGATTCATCCATAATGATTGTTTTTTAAGATAGGACTATCTTACTTATAGAACGAACCCCGAATGTTTTTTTTACATTCGGGGTTCATTCTTGGTGCGCTGTAATAATCCGGTTGTTATTTTGCTTCGTCCGTTTGCATGATGATCTGCTGCTTCTCACTGTCGAAGTCCACCCTGAGGATATCACCCTCCTTCAGTCCGGTGCGAAGAATCTGTTCAGCCATCTCATCTTCAATATATTTCTGAAT
>JBAZIG010000119.1:0-4551 GCA_041651955.1 Minisyncoccota bacterium
AAATGTCAAACGTCCGGCCTGGACATTTCGTTTAACTATTTCTTCCAATCCGGGTTCGTAAATAGGAATAATACCTTTTTTAAGCTTTTCAATCTTTTCTATGTCGACATCAATGCAAGTTACATTAATTCCCATTTCGGAAAAACAAGTTCCAGTAACAAGACCGACGTATCCTACTCCAACAATTGCAATATTCATAATGATTTTATTTTTTTTATCTATTAGTGTACATGCTTTCGTAGTACTTTCGATAATCGCCGCTTGTTACCCGGTCCATCCAGGCTTGGTTTTCTAAATACCATTTTACAGTTTTTTCAATTCCTTCTTCAAATTGTAAAGAGGGTTCCCAGCCTAGTTCGTTTTTCAATTTGGATGAATCAATAGCATAACGCAAGTCATGTCCGGGACGATCGGTAACATAGGTGATCAATTTTTCAGAGGTACCCGGGTTACGGCTCAAAAGCCTGTCAACTGTGGCAATTATCACTTTTATCAAGTCAATGTTTTTCCATTCGTTAAATCCACCTATGTTGTATGTGTCACCAACTTTCCCTTTGTGCAGGATAACATCAATAGCATGGGCATGATCTTCCACGTATAGCCAATCTCTCACATTCTCCCCTTTCCCGTAAACAGGGAGCGGTTTATTATACCGTATATTATTGATAAACAACGGAATTAATTTTTCCGGGAACTGATAAGGGCCGTAATTGTTACTACAGTTACTTATCAAAATAGGTAACCCATACGTATCATGAAAAGCCCGCACAAAATGATCACTGCTTGCCTTGCTGGCCGAATAGGGAGAATGTGGGTTATACGGAGTTGTCTCAATAAAGAAAGAATCATCAAATCCCAATGCACCATAGACCTCATCGGTCGATATATGGTAAAAACGTTTATTCTCATAGTGACCATCCCAACAAGTTCTGGCCGCCTGTAACAAAGAAAGTGTTCCTAAAACATTGGTTTTTGCAAAAGTAAACGGATCTTTTATGCTACGGTCCACATGGCTTTCAGCAGCTAAATGAATAACAGTATCTATACTATGCTTATTGAATATTTCCAGTATGGTTTCAAAATCACATATATCGGCCTTAACAAATGTATAATTCGTTTTTTGTTCTATATCCCTCAGGTTTTCCAAGTTTCCAGCGTAGGTGAGTTTATCCAGATTAATGATCTTATAGTCAGGATAATTGTTGACAAAACGTCTTACAACATGAGACCCAATGAAACCGGCACCTCCGGTTATTAATAAAGTATGCTTCATAATTAATGATTTAGAATTGAGAGACATTGTGTTAGGGATTCTTTCCAATAAGGCACTATTATTCCAATGCTTTTGATTTTCTCTTTTGATAAAACACTATAGGCCGGTCTTTTTGCAGGAGTTGGATATTGATCACTCTCAACAGGATTAATATGCACTTTCATTCCTGAAAGAGCAAATATTTCATAAGCAAAATCATACCAAGATAATACTCCTTCATTAGAGTAATGATAGATATGATATCCGTTGAAACCATTGTCTATGATCTGCATAACGGCTAATGCCAGATCTGTTGCATAAGTTGGAGTTCCCACCTGATCATAAACTACATTAAGAATTTTCCTTTCTTTGCCAAGTCTTAGCATGGTTTTTACAAAATTATTACCAAATTCGGAATATAACCAGGCTGTTCTTACTATTACGGCATCACAGCCCACTGTAGAAATAGCCAACTCTCCTTCAAGCTTGGACTGCCCGTATACCCCTAAAGGATTTGTTGGGTATGTTTCTTTTATGGGTGATGTTGAAGCCCCGTCGAAAACATAATCAGTAGAAATGTGAATTAGTTTCAGATTGTATTCTTTCGATACTTCAGCCAAAATTTTAGGTCCATATGTATTTATGTGAAATGCTAATTCTTTTTCAGTTTCCGCCTTATCCACAGCTGTATATGCAGCACAATTTACTATAGCCTCAATTTTATGTTTTTGGACTAAAGATTCTAACTTACTTCTACTGGTAATGTCAGTTTCTGGCAAATCAGTAAAGAGAAAACTATGCTTTGAATAATTTGGGGATATTTTTTGAAAAGAAAGACCAAGTTGTCCCTTTGCCCCTGTTATAAGTATATTCATAATCAGTCAAACAAATAAGCATTGGCGAACAAAGGAGCATGAATATCTTTATCTGAAAGTATCATCTTCTCTTTAGCTAGTGGCCATTTAATATTCAATATTGGATCACAAAATGAAACACTTCCTTCAGCCTGTGGAGCATAGACATTATCTACTTTATACGTAAAAACAGCTTCATCACTTAGCACAAGATATGCATGTCCAAAACCCCTGGGCACAAATAGCTGACGTTTATTCTTATCACTCAACTCTACCATGACGTATTTCGTAAATGTAGGTGAGGATTTTCTAAGATCAACAGCCACGTCAATTACTTTGCCTTTTAGAACCCTTACAAGTTTTGCCTGGGCATTGTCGCCTTTCTGGAAATGGATTCCCCTAAGCACTCCGCAAGTAGATTTTGACTCGTTTTCCTGAACAACCTCAAATGGTCCAATTTTCGAACCGAAAATCTCTTTTTTATAAGATTCAGAAAAGGAACCTCTTGGATCATAAAATACCTTTGGTTCAATCATTATAACACCAGGCACTTCTGTTGTGATAAAATTCATATTCTTATTATACTAAATTTAAAATGTACTGGCCATAAATGGTTTTTTCCAGTGCCTGACCTAATTTTCGCAGTTGCTCGTTATCTATCCAACCATTACGCCATGCAATTTCTTCAATACAAGCAACATACATTCCTTGTCTATTCTGTATGGTAGCAACAAAATTTGAGGCATCCAATAAAGCATCGCTGTTTCCGGTATCAAGCCAGGCAAAACCGCGACCAAACAACTTAACCTTTAGGGATCCTTCTTCAAGATAAAGCCTGTTCAAGTCTGTAATTTCGTATTCACCTCTTGCAGAAGGTTTAAGTTTACGTGCCTTCTCTGTTACTGTACAGTCATAAAAATACAAACCCGGTACTGCATAATTCGATTTAGGCATTGCCGGTTTTTCTTCTAAGGATATGACGTTATTATTCTTATCAAATTCCACAACGCCATAAGCACGTGGATCTTTAACATAATAACCAAAGATATAAGCACCCTTTTTTAAACTTGAAGCCTCATGTAGTAGACTTGTAAAACCTTGTCCGTAAAACAAATTATCACCCAATATCAAACACCCGGGACCTTCCTCTAAGAAATCAGCTCCTAATACAAAAGCCTGAGCCAATCCGTTTGGGATTTCCTGCACCTTATACTGGAACCTCATACCCAGTTCTTCCCCCGTTCCCAATAAATCTCTAAACACAGGTAAATCTCTTGGAGTAGATATGATCAATATCTCATTAATACCTGCCAGCATAAGAGTAGAAAGAGGATAATAAATCATTGGTTTATCATACACAGGCATTATCTGTTTAGAAATTGCCTTAGATAATGGATATAAACGTGTGGCTGAACCGCCGGCCAAAATAATTCCCTTCATAAAATATTATTAACTAAGATTTTTGTTATGGTTTAAAAGCTGTTTTGAAATATAGAAAAGGATAGTAGCCTTAAAGGTATCAAAACATCTGTATAGATACTACATGAGCATCAATAGAACATCCGAAGATCAAAGAAAGGAATATCAACCTAAATATCTTAACCATCTAATAATCCATTTTAATAGACATTTTTATGAACAAAACGCTCATTTTGTAACAACCCAGATTTGTTGTTGTCGATACCGGCGGGAGTATATATCCTCAATAGAGTGAGATACATCAAAAAACACTTTTGGAATCTTGTGCGGCAAAAGATTAGTTCATCACATCACAAGGACTTGCAGGGGTGAATGCGCCATCTTTTGATTCGAAGATTACTGATGGTTCCAATACATTCACTGTGTGCCATGCTCCTTTCGGTACCTGGCAGCCGTAGCTGCCTTCTGATGGGCATAGCATGATACGCTCTTTCTCTACCAGTGTGGTGCGCCTCATCGTATCCTGGGCATCCATCATACGCGCATCTTTGATTAAAGCATCTGCCGCTGATGATTGGGATGCACCCTCATAAGAGACCACCTCCTCGTATAGGATTTCCTCTATGTGGCCTGAGATGCAGACGACTGTCTCCGTCGTGTCCTTGTGACGATGGATAGGCACCACAGTGCCCGGCAGTAATGCATTCAGCATTCGTTGTGAGGTATCGGAGTCAGATGTTCTCAGGTCGTAGTTCTGACGCTTACGGTCAGTTTCAACTGCCTGTCTTATCAGCTCTTCTATCAAAGCATCATCTATCTTTATCATAATATGAGAATCCACATTTTAATCGGTGGCAAAACTACTTACGCTCAAGAGAAGCTAAATACTCCTCATGCAGATGATAATACTTCTTCATGAAAGTTATGTAGGCTATGAATAGCAATGCCATCACAGACAATAAATATATCAAGTGAGCGGACTTAGTATTCGGAATCAGGAAGATGAACACCAGAGAGATTGCCAAT
>JBAZIG010000120.1:0-4525 GCA_041651955.1 Minisyncoccota bacterium
TACCTCCAAGATAATCAGTCAATACTGTCCATTCATCAAAACTGGGTAAATGCCAACCCGGAGGGCAGGAGGTAAGTGCCGCATGCCAGTTATATAGGACCCCGTAGGTTAAGTAGTTGGCAGTGGCTTTTGCTGCACCGACATCTGTACCATCATAACCATAAACGTAATAATATGGATCTGTTTCATGCCCAGCATCTTCAGATACTGTGGCAGGACCTACCGCACTGGTAAGATTCGCCTGGTTTTCTGCCATCCAGGTATGTTCTCCAATGATAACCGTTTTGTAAACTTTTCCATCCCTACATCGGTAACGGTATTGTTCCCTTCTTTGCTTAATGTTAGCCAATAAATATCATCACCTTCAATTAAACCAATTTTGAAAGAGGTAGCAGATATTATCTCTATAAGCAAATCAGCCGTATCTAAATCAGGAGAGAAGAAAGTTATCATTTCGCCATTTTTCCATACATAATAATTGGCTTCCAAAGTCTCTCCCTCATCCCCATCAATCAATACTGCTCCGCCATGAGATATTAACTTTATCAGTATTCCATCAACATTTTCTTCCATTACCTGAGGTGAGTCATATGGAAAAAAGGTGAAACTATCCTCATTATCTTGTACATTAAAAAAAGTACCGTTTAAAACCTCCAATACATTTTCCTGGGCCGCTGTTAAACTAAATGGATTTGTCACCTTAGTTAAAGTAATCCAGCTAAATACATCAGCAGCATCTTCCATATATACTTTAAAACCACTGGAGGAGACATCATCAAGTAAACAAGTCCTTATAAAATATTCTTCTCCGTTTCGTAAATAAAGTATTAAACCTTCCCCATCTTCCTGTATTGAAAAATAGATTTCAAAAGAGAAGCCTATATACGCTATAGATTCGTAAATCTGACCTTTTCCATGAACTGTCACAGTTTTTTGACCTTCCTCATCTAGATTCAAAAATCTTTGAACAGGGGAATCATACTTCTCTGTAAAAATAAACCCTATTGTCCAATCTTCATCAGCTTCGCCCTCAGCTTCGCCCTCATAAGTGCCACTTAATGCTTGCAGAATTGTACGTTGAGCCACCGTGTATACGTTTGGGTCATCAGGCTCATCTGGATCTATGTTGTCATAGGGTGTACAACCTGACAGTAGACTTCCTATTAATAATAGTATAATGATTCCGTAACTCGTTTTCATGATCTTTTATTATGGTAAAGATTTGATTAGTATTAATTTATTAATTGCCTTGTCCAAGTTTTTCATTGTTCAGTATTGTATAAATTTAGTATGAAAATCAATGTAATACGAGCAATTTTTGTGGTTGGTCGATACCACTTTGATTTCGGTCTGATTGGGTTTGATTTTGGTAATATTGGCACTTTAGCCTGCAGTAACGGGCTGTACCCGATTCCGGCAGAAAACTTGTTATTATTGGCTTTTTTGCCATCCTGTCAACTGTTTTGATACATTCTCGACCACTACGTTTATTTTGACAAATTTCCCGAGGCTTATTTGTTTCATGTCTTTCATAAGACGGATCAACAAACGAATAACTTCTATCCGTTCACGTGCCGTTTGCAATATTTCCGCCTTCTTGTATTTTGAGTTCGCACGGTAAATCAGCGTTAGTAATTCTATCGTTTCCTTTTTCAGGCTTTCACCTACAGTATACTTGTACTCCCTGTTAAAGTCCCTGGTGAACTGAAAAATGGACAAAAGCAAATCGTATTTCGCCTTATATACCGGAAGTTCATTATACTGTCCCAAAATTCAAAAATCCAAATAGTCAAATAGTCAAATAATCAAATAAATTAATTTTAATCTCGTACACAACGAACAGAATACCCGTATTCCTTAAGGTAGCCGTAGTAGAGGTCCTTGCCTTGGTAGATGACGTAGCTCATGCCCCTGTAGATGCCGCCGTAAGTGGAGGACAGGGAGCGGCCCCAGGCGCAATCATTAAAAACATTGCTCACCGTAGAACTCCACCAAACGCCCCAGTCCCCAATGCCGTAGAAGGAACCTAAATTGTAACCACCCGGGAGGGCTGTAAAACCAGATGAGTTGGTGGCTCCTTCATTTGGATTTTTCCAATGATAGGTTCCTGTTTCTTTCAGCGATCCACCCTGATTCGTGCCGCGAAGACCACCCTTATTTGCTTCTGACTGACTCATATCCAAGTGCATTTCCATTTGTTTCCACTCTTCATCACTGGGTAGATGAAAACCATTGGGGCAGGCAGTCATGGCGGCTGTCCAGTTGTAAAGAACACCGTAGGTTTTATAGTAATCTGTGGCTTTGGCTTTAGCTACATCTGTACCGTGATAATTATAAACGTAATAATATGCAGTTTTTTCCGACTGTGTTGCCGGGCCAACCACGCTGGGTAGATACGCAAGGTTTTCAACCATCCATACCTGATTCGATCCAATTTGCTTTAATGTGTACACATTACCATCACGTTGATCAGTAAATGTTTCTCTCTCAGTACTAAAGCTTCTATCATTACCATAAGCAGTTCCTTTGGAATTTGTTGCATACGCTCTTGCATGATACTTTGTACCGGGATGAAGTCCTGTCAAAGTAGCTGTGAAAGATCCTGTACCAGAACCACTTGTAACTTTAGAGTCTAATATGGTTGGTTCCAATGAATAACTCCAGCAAATACCACGTTCTGTGATACTGGCTCCACCATCCTCCGTTATAGTGCCTGAGACAGTAGCCGTTGTAGAAGTGATGTCGATGATGTCATCTGTACTGACTGAAGGAGTACTTACATCAAGTGTTTTGAAGGTTACATTTTTTCCATATCCTGTTCCTGCAGAATTTGTGGCATATGCCCTTACATAATACATTGTATTGGGTTGAAGGCCACTCAATTTAAATGAGAACCTATTATTATATCCTTTCCATGATAGCTTCGAATTTGAAGTCGTGGGATTCTCAGATGTGTTCCAACAGACACCTATGGTCGTGGTCCTGTCGCTCTCATTTGATGACGCCTCACCCAAACACAAAGCTGAAGTGGATGTGATTGTAGTTACATTTAATGTTGTAACATATGGCTTCGTTTTTTCAGTTTCTGGCTCGGGATAAATATCAGAGCCACCAGTAATATCGTTAGAATCACAGGACAACAACAGCAACCCCATTGCAAGTAGTAATATGTTTTTTTTCATCATTGTATGTATTTGATAAATATTGGTTTATATATTAATTTTTGGACATTGTAGATTATGCCATCGCTCCCCAGGCGGGCATTTTATTATTACCAGCATGGCAGATGGATACATGGCTCTTGTGACCGGAATAATTTAAAATACACACTGGAGTACTAATTCTAATAGCGTGAGAGAGGGCAGAGGTATAACCAGCAGATAAGAAAGAAATATCGGATGTATTTCGCCTGGTTATTCCTGAAATCATTACAGTTATGATTTTTAAAAAGGAAAATGTAATTTGGGTTACCAAGTTGCTAAGATACAAAAAATCACCCTCTTTATCCAATATCACTTTGAATGCGGTCGGTTTGAACCTGTAACTGGTCGGTTTGGTTTTGAATTCGATAAAACAGAAAAAAAATATTGAAAGAGAGAAGGCGCAGTTCAAATATCTACTTATGGAAGAATGAAATAAACGAATATATTGTTTTCACTGTTCCACTTGTCCCGGGTGTCCCGTCCCGGCCTGATGGGACAGATAACACAATAAAAACCGCCCCCGAAATGAGGGCGGTTTTTTACAGTTTGTCTATCAAGTCGGCTTTTAGGTCAATGTTTATGGACCGATAGCGGGCGAATGCCCTACTCCCCTCTTTGTGACCGCTGAGACTGCCGACCAGGTTTGGATCCTGGACCTTATTGTAAAGATTCCCGACGAAAGTTCGCCGAGCCAAATGCGAAGACGCAATAACGGCAATACTTTTCTGTTCCACTTCTCCGGTTGTAGGATTGATGACAGAGACTTCCCTGGTGATGCCGCAAGCTCGGAAAACCTCTTTGATATACTCATTGTAACGCTGCTGGGCAATGAGCGGGAACAGGGGTGCATCGGAATTGGAATCCTGCATTTTTTCCCTGATTGCCTGGGCTTGTTTTTCCTTGGAATAGCGATTATCAACCAGCACCTCGTCTTTCATATAATCATACTTCTTCAGAATTTCAAGCGCTGTGGCATTCATAGGAACATAGACCGTTACGGGATGCCCCTCTTTGGTCTTGCGTGGGATGTAACTGATGCATTTGCGATTTCCTTTTGATGTTCTTTCTGTGATGATATTGGACCGGCGAAGCGCATAAAGGTCGCTGATCCTGCACCCGATTAAACATTGGAAAATGAAGATATCCCTTTGCTGTTCCAGACGTTTGTCATACGTAAGATCCGTTGTATAGATCTGCCGGCGTTCGTCATCCGTTATGAAGATAGGAGTACCGTACACACTATCTTTAATCTGACGCTCCCTGAATGGATTGCAAGTTGTCTTGCCTGTCTTGTTTGCCCAAAGAAAGAATGTCCTTAGAAT
>JBAZIG010000121.1:0-4520 GCA_041651955.1 Minisyncoccota bacterium
ATGCAACAGAGGCTATTCGCAATCAGCATCCACCCGTTATAAGAATTAATCTTTTCGACCTTGTGGAAGCACCTGTTGACTGGGTAAAACTGGAAGAAGGTATTCACGGGGAAACAGCCAGAACACCTAAAAAATCACTTTATCCACATCAAAAAACGGCACTTGATAAGGCTAATGAATATTATAAAGATTACGACCGTGGGAAGCTCATCATGGCATGTGGAACCGGGAAAACCTTCACTTCTCTCAGAATAGCTGAACATGAGACAGATAACAAGGGACTTATCTTGTTTCTTCTCCCTTCAATTGCTTTGGTTGGGCAAACACTTCGTGAATGGAGTGCAGATGCAATGGTACCAATCAATGCAATAGCCATTTGCTCAGACCCAAAAGTTAGCCAACAGAAACAAAGAAATTCAGAAACTGATTCATTCAGCCTGGTCGATTTGGCATATCCTGCATCCACCGATACCGATTATATCTTGCAACAGTTTCAATACATAAAACAGAATCATCCAAATGGAATGACTGTTGTGTTCTCCACTTATCAATCTATTGATGTGATTGCAAAGGCACAAAGAAAACTGTTGAAAGAAGGTTTTCCCGAATTTGATCTGATTATCTGTGATGAGGCTCATAGAACGACTGGTGTATCTTTAGATGGAGAAGATGAGTCTGATTTCATAAAAGTTCACGACGGAGATTTTCTTAAAGCGAAGAAAAGGCTGTACATGACAGCCACCCCTCGTCTTTACGACGACAACACCAAAAGTAAAGCCGCCGAAGCAGATGCTACTCTTTGTTCAATGGACGATGAGACCTTATATGGTAATGAAATTTATCGCATTGGTTTTGGAGAAGCTGTGGAACAGGGATTGCTTACCGATTACAAGGTTCTCATCCTTACTCTCAATGACAAGGATATACCACCTGGTGTGATGGAAATGCTCACTAAAGATCAAAAGGAAATTGATACCGATGATATTTCCAAAATCATTGGAACGGTGAATGCCCTTTCTAAACAGTTCATTGGTGATGATGAGGTGACAAAAAAATCTGATCCGGCGCCAATGAAACGTGCTGTTGCTTTCTGTTCAAATATTGAAACATCCAAGTCAATATCATCAGTTTACAATTCAGCTTCCGAATCATACATCGATCAATTACCTCTTGATGAGCAGTCAAACATGGTTTCTACTGTCGCCAAACACATGGATGGTACCATGACTGCACCAATGCGTGATCAGTTACTGGGTTGGTTGAAAGAAGATACAACAGATAATGAATGCCGGATAATCACCAACGTTCGCGTTCTCAGTGAAGGAGTCGATGTTCCTTCTCTTGACGCTGTACTTTTCCTTTCTGCACGTAATTCTCAGGTCGATGTTGTTCAATCTGTAGGACGAGTGATGCGCATATCACCTGGCAAAAATTATGGCTATATTGTTATTCCGGTTATCGTGCCTTCTGATGTGGATGCCAACGAGGCGCTTGACGATAACAAACGATATAAGGTAGTGTGGACTGTTTTGAACGCTCTCCGTGCACATGATGACCGTTTCAATGCCACGATTAATAAATTAGATCTTAACAAGAAAAAACCGAACAACATTCTGATTGGGAGACCTACGTACGGCTTCGATGAAGATAGCAATCCAATACCGGCTCAGGAATCTTCGGAAGAATATAAAAAAGGGAGTAACCTGGCCAATCAACTTGCCTTACAGTTTGAACAGCTGCAAGAGGTTGTATATGCCCGGATGGTAGAGAAGGTAGGTAGCCGGAGATACTGGGAGCAATGGGCTAAAGATGTTTCCATTATCGCTGAACGACAGATTGAAAGAATTACTTTCCTTGTAGAAAACAGGAAAGAACAAAGAAAAGCTTTCGATAAATTTCTTCTTGGTTTACAAAGGAATATTAATCCCAGCACCACTGAGAGGCAGGCAATCGAGATGCTGGCACAGCACATCATAACAAAACCAATTTTCGAAGCATTGTTTGAGGATTACTCTTTTGAAAAGAACAATCCCATTTCAGATGCGATGCAGAAAATGCTCAATCACTTGGAAGGTGAATCTGTCGCCGATGAATCTGATAAA
The DNA here is from genome assembly GCA_041651955.1 of Minisyncoccota bacterium. Classification (GTDB taxonomy): domain Bacteria; phylum Patescibacteriota; class Minisyncoccia; order Minisyncoccales; family Minisyncoccaceae; genus UBA2558. The sequence goes on from JBAZIG010000121.1 coordinate 2,103, forward strand.
CTGCAGAGATTCTACGAATCTGTTCGTATAAGAGTCGAAGGCATCGATAATGCACAAGGCAAACAACGCATCATTGTTGAGCTTTACGATAAGTTCTTTTATAATGCTTTTCCTAAGATGGTAGAGCAGCTGGGCATTGTGTATACACCGGTCGAAATAGTCGATTTTATTATTCACTCTGTCAACGATGTGCTAAAAAAAGAGTTTGATCGTTCCATTTCCGATGAAAACATACATATTCTGGATCCTTTTACCGGTACTGGTACGTTCATTACACGTTTATTACAAAGCGGTTTAATAAAAGAGGTAGATCTCAAAAGAAAATACAAACAGGAACTCCACGCAAATGAGATAGTTTTATTGGCATATTATATTGCAACCGTCAATATCGAAAATGCTTATCACGATCTGATACCTAAGACCGAAGATAACGTCAAAGATCAAAACTATGTTCCTTTTGAAGGAATAGTCCTCACCGATACGTTCCAGTTGGGAGAAACCGATGAAAGTGAAGTGCTTTTCTCAGAAACATTTCCCCAGAACTCTGCACGAGCAACCAAACAGAAAAAGACACCAGTTCGTGTGATTATTGGAAATCCACCCTATTCCATAGGACAAAAATCCGCGAACGACAATGCACAGAATCAATCTTATCCTAATTTAGAAAAACGAATCGAGAGCACTTATGTCGCATCATCATCAGCTGGATTGAACAAATCTCTTTATGATGCCTATATTAAGGCATTCCGGTGGAGTACAGATCGATTAAAATCTGAACAAGGTGGAATTATTGCATTTGTTACAAATGGTTCATGGCTCGATGGAAACAGCACAGATGGTTTTCGCAAGACTATTGAAAATGAAGTTTCCAGCATCTGGGTTTTCAATTTACGTGGAAATCAACGTACCAGTGGTGAATTAAGTCGAAAAGAAGGAGGAAAGATTTTCGGATCAGGTTCACGTGCTCCAATAACTGTTACTTTGTTGGTGAAAAATCCGGATGCTGCAAGTAAAAAAGCAACAATCCATTACCATGACATTGGAGATTATTTAAATCGTGAGGAAAAACTAAAAATTATCTCTGATTTTGGTTCTATTGGAAATCCAAAAATGAATTGGGAAAAGATTGAACCCAATGAACACGGTGACTGGATTAATCATCGGAATGACACATTTGAATCATTTATTCCACTTGCTCCGGAGAAGAAGTTTGATACACGGAGTAAATCAATCTTTGTTATAAACGCCATTGGTACATCAACTAATAGAGATTCATGGGTCTACAATTTTTCAAAAGAAGTAATTAAAAATAACATGCAGACCATGATTGACTTCTATAATGAACAGACAAATCAATATGAAAAGAAAATTTTAGAAAATCCTGATTTAACAATCGAAGATTTAATTGATTCTAATCCTACTAAAATAAGTTGGACTCGTTCATTAAAAAAATCGTGTTCAAAAGGAGTCAAACTCGCTTTCAATAATAAAGAAATTTCCGATTCTTTATATCGACCATTCTGCAAACAAGGAATTTATTACCATAAACCATTTATTGAAAGTCCAGGTTTGTGGTATGAACTATTTCCAAATCACTGTCTTGAAAATCTAGTGATTTGTTTAACAGGAAAAGGTTCATCAAAAGACTTTTCAGTATTGTTGACAAACTCTATTACTAATCTAGACACTTTAGAAAAATCACAATGTTTTCCATTACATTTTTACGAAGAAAATAACAATCAACAAAAATCACTCTTCGATGATCCCAATGAATCTGAATACATACGTCGAGATGGAGTATCAGATTTCATTCTATATCGTGCACATAAACAATACGGTAAGAATGTCACGAAGGAAGATATTTTCTATTACGTGTATGGGTTCCTTCATTGCCAGGAATATCTAATAGTTTTTGCCAACGACTTGAAGAAAATGTTACCCCGTCTTCCTCTTGTGGATGACGTCCGGGACTTTTGGAAATTCAGCAAAGCCGGTAGACAACTAGCGGAATTGCATGTTGAGTATGAGAGTGTACCACCGTATCCGGAAGTAAAAGTTACGGGAGATGATTCCGGTAATTTCAAAGTACAGAAAATGCGCTTTCCGAAGAAAGGACAGAAAGATACCATCATTTTCAACAGCAAGATTATAATATCCAACATCCCGGACAAAGCTTATGAATATGTGGTGAACGGAAAATCTGCCATTGAGTGGATCATGGAACGCTACCAGGTTACTGTTGATAAGAAAAGTCAAATCAAAAACGATCCCAACGATTGGGCTGCAGAAGTAGGTAATCCTCGCTATATTCTCGATCTTCTCCTCAGTATAATAAATGTGAGCGTTCAAACTGTTGACATTGTCAACCAACTGCCAAAGTTAGATTTTTCATCAAGATCTTAACTGTTATTGTATGAA
>JBAZIG010000122.1:0-4508 GCA_041651955.1 Minisyncoccota bacterium
TTATCTGTTGCAGTTCCGAATACCAATCCCTGAATCAGGGCCGGTTCCGGTGCTTTTGTAAAGAGACTCACTACTACTATGACCAAAATACAGAAAAGAAACATCCAGCCACAGAAGAACAACCAGTTGGTTTCATAGAAAACACTATAGAAAAGTCCTGAATGATTTGCAGTTTCCACACTGGTATAAAACACTTTTGCTCCCAATCGGGTAAGACCTATTACAAATCCTGTGATCAATCCCCACATGCCGCCTTTTGCACTGGCGCGTTTCCATATGATCCCCATAAGGAATGCGGCAGCTATACCCGGAGCCAAAACCGATTGAACGTCCTGCAGATAGGTATAGAGAACATCTCCAATGCTTCTCATGACTGGTATCCACAGGATCCCCAGAATCACAATTACAACGGTAGCGATCTGACCAATACGGACCAGTTTCTTTTCCGGAGTTTCTGGTTTGAAACGCTTGTAAAAATCTATCGTAAAAAGCATTGCCGAGGAATTGAACAGTGATGCCAGCGAACTCATGAGGGCCGCTAAAATGCCACATACTACCATACCCTTTATACCCGCCGGCAACAAAGCCGCTACCAATTGAGGGAAAGCAGTATCTGCGCTATCGAGAACAAACACCTGACCATTTATTGTCACCCCTTTTTGAGACATGGCAAATGCGATCATCCCCGGAATCAAAAACAGGAAAACAGGTAACAGTTTCAGATAGGCTCCGAAAATGGCTCCCCTGCGGGATTCTTTCTGGTTACGCCCGGAAAGGACACGTTGTACAATAAACTGATCGGTACACCAGTACCAGAATCCGATAATTGCCGAACCAATCAGAGCCCCCAACCAGGGAAAATCGGGATCGTTATTGTTCCTTATAAGATTGACCATGGTATCGCCGTATTCATTTACCGGTGTGGCGCCGCAGACGGCTAACACTTCTTCCCAACCACCGACTGCTCTTAATCCAAGGACCACTATGACCAGTGACCCGATAAGCAAGATCGGTGTTTGAAGGACTGATGTATATAACACCGATTTCATACCTCCCAATACCGTGTATAAAGCTGTAATCAGTACCAATCCTATTGCAGATATCCAGAAGAAGTCAATACCCCAGAGTTCTTCTATGCCGAATACCTGCTGGAAAACAAGTCCTCCGGCGTAAACAGTCACGGCTACCTTGGTAAGCACGTAACTAACCATGGAAATCAAGGATAATATGGTTCGGGATTCTTTGTTGTAACGTCGTTCCAGAAATTCCGGCATGGTCAGGACCATGCTGCGAGAATAAAACGGAACAAAAACCCATCCCAACAAAAGGATGATCCAGCCCTGAATTTCCCAATGTGCCATTGCCATACCACTGGAAGCTCCCGCTCCGGCCAAACCTATGAGGTGTTCAGAGCCAATGTTTGAAGCAAAAATGGACGCTCCAATTGCTAGCCAGGTTATATCACGGCCTCCTAAAAAATAATCTTTAGAATCTTTAGATTTCTTTTTAACCACCCACACAACGATCCCCACCAATAACAATGTGAAGATAAATATGACAATCCAATCTAAAAGTTGCATATAGATAATTATTACAAGGTTACAGTAGTGAATTTATAAGTGCAATGGCTTGAATACTCTTCTCCGGGCCGCAAGACAACGGTTGGCCACTCAGGACGATTTGGCGAATCGGGATAATGCTGCGTTTCAAGACATACAGCGGCACGTTGCTGGTATGTTATGCCGTGTTTACCCGTTACTGTCCCATTCAGAAAATTTCCTGAATATACCTGGATCCCGGGTTCATCGGTAAAAACCTCCATTTTTATCCCGCTTTCCGGTGAATACAAAGAAGCAGCAACAATTTCCATATTTCCCTTACTTTCCAGTACCCAGTTATGATCGTAACCGTTCCCGAATCGGATCTGTACGTATTCTATATTGTCTATATCCGCACCAATGGCTTTAGGTACTGAAAAATCCATAGGAGTATCTGCAACAGGGATCATCTCTCCTGTTGGGATGAGTGTACGTCCGACCGGAGTAAAGCATTCTGCATTAATATGCAATATGTGATCAAGGATGGTATTCCCGGGATTACCGCTCAAATTGAAATAGGAATGATTTGTCATATTTATTACCGTAGGTTGATCGGTAGTCGCTTCATAGGCTATTTCCAATGCATTGTCCACATTTACGGTATAAGTAACCTTTGCGGTCACTTTGCCGGGGAATGACTCATCACCGTCCGGGGAATGCATCACAAGTGTAATGGAATTGTCAGTGACATTTTCCACTTCATAGATTTTATATTGCCATCCGTTGGGACCGCCATGCAGGCAATGTCCGAAATTGTTTTTTGGCAATTCGTAGACCGTGCCGTCCAGGGTGAAACGTCCTTGAGCTATCCTGTTGGCAAACCTACCTATGGAAGCACCAAAATCCGAGGGAATTTCCATGTAATCGGCTACATTGTCAAATCCAAGGACTACATCCCGCAAAACACCTTCTTTATCGGGAACCATAATTGAGACAACGCGTCCCCCGAAGTTTGTCACACATACTTCCATTCCCTTATCGTTTTTTAAAATGTACAGACCTGTTTTTTGTCCGTCCTTTTCTGCTTTGAAGTTGTTGGGATACAATCCCGAAACTGTTGATGATGTAGTCTCTGTGCAAGCGCAGAAAAGAAAAATGCACATAAAAGCTACGCATCTGTTTAATAGTTTAATTTTCATAGGTTTATTAAATGTGTTGAACTAGTGTTTGTTTGTATATACGCCATTTGCTGTACCTAACCAAATATTATTATCCTTTGACTGAACAATAGTTTCGATCCTGGTATTTCTAAATGTCAAACTATCAATTATCCAATCACTTCCATCATAGATCGCCAGGCTGCTACCCCGAAATTCTTCCTTATTATTTAAAATAATACACCAGATATTATCATCATTGTCAACGATGATTCCACTAATACTGTCAAAACCGGGGTTCTCTAATTGTTTACTAGCTAAACCATCAAATATTATGATTTGATCTCTTTGAATTGAATAATCAGGATTATCTAAGGTGTAATCCAATACTGCACAAACCCTGTTCTTACTATCTATTGCAATATTGCGCAATTGGGCCGGAGGTGATGCTAATTCTTCTTTCAAATATTCAGTCCATTTATTATCATTGATTTTAACCAAACAAGCCTCACCAAAATGTCCAAATTGCGCAAGCCAGATATTGTCATTGTGATCGACAGCAATACTTGATATTCCATTCATAGATAAGGCCGAATTCAGTGGAGTGTAAACATTCCAATTTGTGCCATTATTCATTACTAAACCTCCACTGGCAACTCTGCTGGAGGAAAACCAGATATTGTCTTTAGAATCAACGGCTATTGAAGTAATAAAATCTTCCGGAATAATTGTATTCCCGGGACAATATTTTGTAAAGTCAATGCCATCAAATTTTATCAACCCATCACAGCCAATCCAAACGTTGTTTTTATTATCAACTGCAATATCCCAAATAAAAATTGAATCTTTAATCAATGAATTGGAAGCATTATAAATAACGGTACTATTTAATTCTATGTTATGTTTAATTAATTCGGGTTTGTTAACTGCTCCGGGCGAAAAAGCATTAAAAGTACCCATCCATGCATTTCCCTGGTTATCAAATGCTATAGAAGTAATATCGTAACCTTCAAGAATGTAATGTTGGAAATCTGTGTTAATGATTTTTGAAGATCCACCGGATTTCTCACAAGCATACAGAGAAACTAAGAACAATAACAGAAATAATATTTTTTTCATAATAATTATTCCAATTCCTGCCATTTGGGAGGGTCTACATGTAACAGATGACGTACAAAGAAGTCATATCTTTTATGTTCTCCGTAAGATTCGCCCATAGTATGACGAACCCCGGGCAACACAACCAGTTCAAAATCCTTATTGGCTTTAATCAGGGCATCTACTACCTGCATAGTGGAAGCCGGATCCACGTTATCGTCCATCTCACCCACCACAAGCATTAGCGGACGCTCCAGCAAATGGGCATTTTCAACATTCGACCCTTTAATATACTGTTCTCCAACGGGATAACCAAGCCATTGTTCGTTCCACCATATCTTATCCATGCGGTTGTCGTGGCATCCGCATGATGAATAAGCTGCTTTGTAGAATTCCGGGTGAAGCAGCACGGCAGTAGTAGATTCCTGTCCTCCTGCAGAAGCTCCGAATATCCCTACCCGATCGATATCCATATAAGGATATTTTTTTGCAGCTGCTTTGATCCAGAGTTTTCTGTCCGGGAAACCAGAATCGGCCAGGTTCCTGAAACATATTTCTTCAAAAGCTTTGGAACGGAAAGAAGTCCCCATCCCGTCAATCTGCACTACAATAAATCCCAACTCGGCCAAAGATGTCATGTTCCGGTTGTAAGAAATAAAACTCTTGGGAACATAATGGCTGCCGGGACCGGAATAAATATATTCAATGACCGGGT
>JBAZIG010000123.1:0-4487 GCA_041651955.1 Minisyncoccota bacterium
TAAGACACTAAAAGACTTGTTAGCATTTCGTTAGTAATCTTTTGATTTGGATTTGAATCTATATTATCATATCCTATTTTTTTTAAATGTTTAACTATATCAGATATGCTTATATTTAATTTTCTAGCAAGTTTGCCAATTCGAATTGTTGACTCATTAAATTCCATAATTTGACCTTTTTATTGCTTTTAGTACAGTGGAAGAAAAATCTTTTTTTATATTCCTTGAATTTAAAAGATTTATCCAATCTGTGATATTTGATGATTTTTTTTCTTCCTGAAAATTATAGATTAAACCTGATAACTGAAATTCACTTTTAGCAGGATTCCAGTTAGATTTGTCTATTTGCCATCCAATACATTCTCTGATTATAATATTTGATGGAGTTTGTATTTCTATTTTTTCTATTGAAGAGTCTTTTACTATTTTGTGTACTCCAATTGAAAAATTGGAACAATCGATGATTGTTTCTTCATATTTTGTCCCATTTATCCATATCAAGGCTTCTTCATTGCACGTAATAATTGGTCCACATCCTTGCATCCACGTTTTGTAAGCAAGTTTAATTCCACCCTCTATTTTATATCCTTTTGATTGCTGCGAAAAATATTTAGACCAAAAATGATGTTTTGAGTTTTTCTTTAATGGGTAAGTGACAAAAATATCGTAATTGTTACTTATTTTTTGTTCAATCTTGCATAATGAATCAATAAAAATGCTTGCCTTGCTTTTATGTTGGCATATTATAACATACTTTTCTCCTATTTCAAATTTTTGTTCATATTCACTCTCGCCAGATATTGTGTCGAGTCTGAAAATCAAAAAATTGTCATCACACAAACTTTTATATTTTTCTATAAATGAAAATATATTAGAGTTTTGTAGATAGGTTTCATTAATTGATTCATATTCATCATTTAGTACTGATATTTTTTCAAATGATTTATCTAAAAAAATATGTAAATCTTGAACTTTTTTATTTCGAGATACTTCTGGTCTAATTTTAGTAGGTTGAGGGTATGAACCATCCCATTCGTCAATGAAATAATTGTATATCTGTCGATTCAATTGTTCAATGCTTCCAAATTCGTTTCTCAATTTTTCTTTTACTCTGTAATAATGAGTATTCATACAGTAACCATTATCGGCATCTTCGATTAATTGAGAGAAATCATTAAATGAAATATATTGAGTTTGCTTTAGCCCTAATTTTTCAAATAATATTGGTGTCTTATTTAAGTCTTCTTTACTTAAAAGTGCTTGCGAAAAAGGATATTGAACATAACGTCCTTTCCCAGTTGTTGTTTCAGGTATATTTATAAGGAAATCGTTGTTCGAACAAAAATCTTTAAGATTTATCCATATGCGGTCTTGGTTTAAGGTATATAATTGTTGTAATTTGTTTGTGTCAATATCTAAAAAAGATGCCAATCGAGGATTATATTGATTTCTTGAAAAATTATTCTCTTTTTGCATTTGACTAACAATATAAATTTGGATAGCACACATGCCAATAAAGTATTCATATGTTGAATGCCAATTATTTTTCAATTCAAATGAAATACCTCTTTGGAAATCAATATATTCAATTCTTTCTTTTTCTAAAAAATCGGATATAGTTTCTTCGTCAACAGAAAATAGTATTGTATTGCCTTTTTTTTCTGGTGGAAAGAATTTTCTTTTAATATATTGATTAAACTTATTGTATATCATTATAGTTGTGTTTGCAAAATTGCACTCTTTGACAAAGCTTTGTTTTCAGCGTTGGCTTGTGGGGCTTTGGCAATGTGTGCAATGCGGGTCGGCAATTGTTTTAAAAAAAGTGAGGTTGGCAAAAAATAAAAAACATCGGGTCGGCTTGAGTGTCGGCTCTCTAGTCTTGTCATTATTTCGTTTTTCTGTCCTTTCACAATGGTTTACTCTTTATTTTAGTACTGTCGTCTGTCTTTTCACACTTGGCGGTAACGTCAGCGTGTATGAGCCGTTGCGTGGTCATGGCGCTTTGTAGTCTAGGTAGCACAAGGTAACCAAGAGTGCATACATGCGCAAACCCGCTGCCAGCAATGGCTTATACACGCTGTTATGTGGCGTATTTATTTATCAATAATTCTGCTAATTCGTTAATTGCATCTCCATTTGCAGCATTCATCATTATGACAATCCCTACTTTTTTATCTGGTACAATAATCGCTATACTGTTAAATGTTCCAGCACTTCCTTTATGGTGAAAACATGGAGTATAATAATTTTCATTCATCCAGCCACATGAATAATCAGGATACATATGAAATAATTCTTTATATGTCTCTGCTTTTAAATAATTATTTTCTCCATTTAAGCCATTAATATTCAATCTCAAATATTCCAAAAAGTTTGGGAGAGCAATACTAAGGTGTCCAGAAGGACTACATAAAAGAATATATTGATTAAAATAGTGATATTTTTTTAAGACATATGGCAATGGAATCATTTCTTTATCGATATCAATAAGCCATTCTTTTGGCTTAATGTGTCCTAATGGTTGATTTGGGTTAGAATCATCTGGCCATCCGATATGAATGCCTAATTCAAGATTATTAGACATTTCAACAATCAAATCTTCCCATGTTTTTGTGGTTGCCTTTTCCAGCATTATGGCAGCAGCAATATATCCGGCATTTGAATACCTATCATCAGGGTGCTCAAATAATGGATTAGGGTCATATTTTAATACTTGTTTTATGAATTCATACCTCTTCTCTGGTAAACTTATATCCGGCGAAATGTTTTTTTCATAATCAACTATTGGATAAACCTCTGATGTGTTTTGAAAACTGATAAGTTGAGCTCTATGGGAAAGCAATTCTTTAAAACTAATATTTGCATATGCCTGATTACTTTCAACTTTTAACTCAGGATATAAATCAAAAAATTTTGTGTCCCAAGTAATCAGCCCATCTTCTATAGCTTTTGCAGCTATAAATGACGTAAATGCTTTAGTGTTTGAACCAATATGAAACAAATCGCTTATTTGTGCATTTTCTTTAGTTTCAATATTTCTATATCCAATAGTATTCTGGACAATTACAGAATCATTTCTAATTACTCCATATGATATTGCAGGAATATTGTAAATACTCCTTAAACTATCAATTTGAATCTCAAGCACGTTTATGTTTTTGTTTCTATAAGTATCAGGTTTACATGAAAGTATTATTAACAGTGAAATACAACTAAAATGTAGAAATTTATTTTTTTTCATTGTATGAAATTATTTGATGTGCAGATTTTTAATATGCCACATAACGTAAAAGTGTTTTATTCATTGTTCCCTTACAAATATAGCAAGAGAGAAACAAATCTCATTGTATAATTCATTCTTTTTAAATGGATAACGGGAATAATGAATAAAATATTGTTGGACTGTGCCGCCCGTCTATGGGCATTCTTTTGTGTCGTTGTTTCCCGTTAGCAAAATGACACCTTTTGGGGAACTTTTCTTTCGCTGTTTTGGTCTTCATAATCTCAGTTTATCCGGGGTTCCTTTCTATAGGGGCACAGCACCCCCTTGAAGGTGTTTTTACAACCTTCTTTTTGTGATCTGTATCCGGTCAAAGAACGTTTTGGGGAACCATCCTCTCACATTTTTATTCCGCTTGCCACAAGCATCACAGATCTCAGCCTGCCTGTCTTACATTTAGGGCATACATACGGATCGTGGCCCGTAAGTTCCCGCCATGCTTCCCTGGCTGTTATTCCTTCCAACATCGGTAGAAAAGTGGTTTTTCCTATCAATTCAAAACAGGCCGAAAGTTTTTCTTTCATATTACACAGGGCCATAAAACCAAAGTACCTCACTTTGTAAAATCCACAGGGCAAAACATGTTGTAAAAAGCGTCTGATAAATTCATCGGCATCCAGGGTGATCCGTTTGTTCAAACCACCTGCTTGGTTGTCTTTGTAAGAGAAGGTGACTTTATTCTCTTTATACGCAAGCAGCCTGTTGTTGCTTAGGGCCACCCGGTGACTATAATGCCCCAGGTACTGAATAAGGTTGTTGTGTTTTGAAAAAGGTTTTTCACAATATACCACCCATTTCTTTTTATAGCACGCCTCTTTGATCGGTTTAAAGGTTTCCATTGTTTCCGTGAGCCGGATTTCTCCGGTGGCAAAGGCCTGCTCCAATAACCGACACAGAATACCCCGAAACACACAGCTCAATACCTTAACCGGAATGTAAAACTTCTATCCTGATGCAATCCATTCTGTCATATCCTCCGAAAGCCCTCCCGAAGGCACCATCATATGAATGTGCGGATGATATACCAGGGTTTGGCCCCAGGTATGCAACAGGGCAACGGCCCCGGCTTGTACTCCCAGGTAATTTGATCGCCTGGCACATTGCAACAAAGCTTTTCCTGCCGCTTTAAAAAGTAATCCGTAGGCCACTCGCTGGTTTATATAAAACAACTGGTACAAGCACGAAGGGATAGTGAAGACAATATGAA
>JBAZIG010000124.1:0-4475 GCA_041651955.1 Minisyncoccota bacterium
TTTAGGAGATGAATACTACAAAGGTCCATTCTTTAAAATTAAAAACAATTCAAAGGACACATTATATGGAGAACATTTACCTGGCTATTTTTGGGGGACTTTGTCTTACAGAAAAAATGATTCGACCTTATTTACGAAAATTGGCATTCTTGATTACATGTTCGTTGATTCTCCTCCATTGTATCCTGACTCAATAAAATATGCGACTGTTGGTTCGTTTGGATTGACAAAAAAACTCGTGCCATTTGAATATAGATTTGAAGTTATGTTAGCAGATAAATGGCAATCACAAGGAATTGGAGTTTATAAAGAATTAAAGCACATTATATGGTGGGCAGGTACGAAAAATTATTACAAACTAAAATACGATTTTAAAGTAGATAAATAAACACCGAACCGCTAATAAATAGGACTCTGAGCGGTCGGCACGACCCAGCGATGAGTCGGTGTTGAACTACACCCACCGCTTTTTTAGTGCTATGTACTTAACGACGGTTTTTGTGCTTTTTGAAAGAAAAATAAACAAGCGATCTTTTACATTTTGCAGGTTTTTGTGCTTTCCGGTATAAGTTTTTCGGATGAATCAGGATTAAAGGAAGGTTCTGTGATCGCTTATTCTTAACAAGATGACATATCCTACCCTGTGCACCTTTAGGCGCATTTAGGTCTGATAGTTAAAGTTGGGGATGAGTCTGTTTGCAGGTGGCTCCCGGTGGAGAGCGTATGGGAGGCAGTTTTCTGATTCTAATCATTTGACCCGTCTTACAGACCGGACAACGACAAGGATTGATACCGGTAAGTCTTTCGAAACGTTCTATGTTCGATTCAATCTTTTTCCGGGATCTTGACTTGTTGTCGCCTTCGGATTTATCTTCTACCCTGAACTTGATTTCCAGATTCCGTTTTGCCGTGTGGTTGTAGATACCGTAACGTCGGATCTTTACAAATCTACGCGGGAGAATGTGCTGGGCAAATCTGCGCAGGAACTCCACACCACCGAGAGTGATGCACTTTTTAGCCGCTCCTTGTCGGTAATCCCTGGCAATGAAGGTCACTTTTTCATCAGTGATATTCACGATACGCTGGTTAGTGATGGCGACCCGATGGGTATATTGCCCCAGGTATCTCACCACATGTTCAGCACTTGCCATAGAGGGCTGACAATGGACCACCCAGGGAGTGCCATATGCACGCTGAATCTGGTCATTGAAGAGCACCAACTGGTTTTGTTTACGCAAAGCACGTTTGAGGCTGTCCAGGAACTTGGCTTTAAACGCACTGCTCATCTGATGAACAGGATAAAGGAACTTCCCTCCATGACCGATGTTTTTCCATCGGCCGTCCAGGGAGTATCCGGCAGCCGGGACGAGACAATGGATATGCGGATGTAGTGAGAGGTTCTGCCCCCATGTGTGAAGCACGGCTATAGCTCCGGTCCCGACACCATGGTGCGAGTATCCAAAGCTGTTCAGGGTGTGCCATACGGCCGAAAATAGCAGGTTGTAGAACATCCTTCCATTATGCAGACAAAGGACATTTAAATGGTCGGGCACAGTGAAAACGACATGATAATGACTCACGGGCAGTGTGCTTTGCACCAGCTCGTCAATCCAGAAGGCTTGTTTGGCTGCCTGACATTTCGGACAATGCCTGTCGCCACAACTGTTATAGCTATAACGAATCGTGCCGCAGTTGTCACACACCTCCTCGTGCCCGCCAAGAGCAGCGGTTCTACAGAGTGCAATTTTTGCAAGCACCTTTTGTTGCAGGGGAGTAAGCTTTCCGCGGTCCTGCAGCGAAGGAGCAAACCTATGAACCACATCGGCCAGCTCAAACCTTGTTCTCATTTTTTGGTGAAGTTGTACAAGGAATCGAGCGGACTGTGTGGTTTAATAAGCGGACATTGAGCTACATGAAGGTAAATCATGGTGGTGGTGATATCGGCATGACCGAGCAACTCTTTCAGGGTAACGATGTTCAGCCCCTGTTCAAGCAGGTGGGTGGCATACGAGTGCCGCAGTGAATGCAGGTTCACCTCTTTTGTGATGGATGTTTTTTTGAGGTTTTCGCGCATTACCCATGAGAGTCCGCGCACGCTGTATCGACCGTCAGGTTCTTTACCGTTGAACAACCAGATATGAGGGTTTTCGGCTTTGAGGTATTTTTTCAATCCCATGGCCATGCTGTCAGCCAACGGCACAACACGATCTTTCTTGTACTTGCTCTGACGGATATGTATGGTTTTACGCTCAAAGTCGATATCGGAGATCTTCAGGTTAATTACCTCCTGTCCTCTCAATCCGGCCGAATAAATCAATGTGAGTACGATCCGTTGTTTGAGCAGTGTAGGTGCAGCGAACAACTCTTTCAGTTCTTGCCGGTTCAGTATCACGGGCAGCTTCGAATCTTTTTTAAGTGATGGCAAAGCGATGGCTTCACGATTCATACCCAACAAGCGATAATAATAGCGCAGCCCGTACACCATATGTTTAAAACTGCTTCGCGAGGGAGATCGGGGATCACGCGCCAATGCGGCCAGGTATTCATTGATCTCTTCGGGATCAATCTTCTCGGGAAGCTTGCCAAAATGAATGACAAAAAGGGCAATTCTGCGGATGTAGTTTTGTAAAGTACTCCGACTCTGCCCCCGTAACGTGACCTGTTGTTCCAGTTTGTGGACAACCATTTCAAACTCAGGAACAAGCACAATAGCCTGCTCGACAAAAGTAAAACCTGATTTCTTTCTCATATTCGGGAATTTTTGTGATGAATAATCTTCGAATATATAAAGAATCAGGTACTTTTGTCAAATGCTACCCGCGTATGCGGGTTTAGTTCAACACGCGGTCATAAAACATTGGGGTTTAAGTGGTATGCCAAGTGCATCGCTCGCTGGCAAGGTTCTTATCGGTTGATAGGTTCGCAGCTCCGAAATCCCCAACGTTTCATACCGCCGACCGTTATAGGCTATTTTAAAAGACACCGAAACAATGAAGCTTTATACAGGAAATTATTTTGACTCATTTGCAGATCAAACAAGAAAAAACATTGAAAATGAGATAAACTCTCAAAGTGACAACTACATCTTAAATGTAAATGTTGACGATTATACAGCACATCTTACCCAAAAATATTCGCTGGACATTCCTGAATTTCATTTTGACAACGTATCGGTTGACAGTGTTGAAAAAGATATACCAGGTGACAGATTTCCACGATATGAGTTTATGATTTCTGACACAAGTAGAATGTTTAGGAAAGAAGTTTTTATTTATCACATTCCATACTCTGGAAATATTGACTTATTACAACTTCGTCCCAATCCAATGACATTGATGAGTTATGATGCAAAAATTGATACAAGACAACGATGTGTGCTGATTGAGATTATTAATTTTTATAACGACCCTGCAAAAATTAAAAGCCAATACAGTCAAGAAGTTGGATATTTAACGAGTAACTATCAAAACATTAGAAATAATTGCTCAAATTTTAATAATGGACTACAATCATTTATCAAGGGTTCTATTGAAAACAGAAAACAACAAATTCTCAAAAAAAACAGTTTACTTTCTTCATTAGGTGTTCCTATTAGAAAAAAGGAAGGTGTTGCTGAAACTTTTTCTGTTCCCAATCCAAAACTTAAAGAGAAAATTATTGTAAAACCGATAGTTCACGAAAAAAACTTCAAACCTGAACCAGCGCTTGACGATAACAACTTTCAAAAGATACTGAAAATCATCAATGACGTTGGTAAAAACTTTGAACGCTTACCATCAACTTACAAAGGGAAAAGCGAAGAAGACATTAGAGACCACATTTTACTAATCTTAGACCCTAATTTTGAATTAGGAAGTGCGGGAGGAGAAACTTTCAACAAATCGGGTAAGACAGACATTTTATTGAGATATGACAGCAGTGTAGTTTTTGTTGGCGAATGTAAATATTGGAAAGGCGAAAAAGTGTTTTTAAAAACCATTGACCAACTTCTTGGATACTTGACTTGGAGAAATTCAAAAGTTGCAGTCATCAACTTCGTTCAAAACAACGAATTTTCAGACGTTTTAGATAAAGTAAAAACTTCAATAAAAACTCACCCAAATTACTTAAAAGAATTAAAGGCAAATGACGAGACTTGGTTTAACTATAAATTTCATCTAAACGGTGACAGAAATCGTGAAATTGATTTAGCTGTAATATCTTTTCATTTACCAAAATGACAATAAAAACAGCCTATAACAGCACCTACCCAAAAGTGGCGGTTCAGTGGTTAAATCAAGCTTTGTGCTTCTATCAAAGTTTGTGCTTGGTTGACAGTGAAGTGCTTCGAAATCGCCACCTTCGGGTAGCTGCGAAACGTTAGCAACAAGGCGAAAAAAGAGAACCTTCAAGACTGATAGGTGCAGTTTAAAACAAGCAGATTAAAATATTTAGCTCTTTGACAAGTCGGTGTAAATTTGATGGAATTTATTTTG
>JBAZIG010000125.1:0-4450 GCA_041651955.1 Minisyncoccota bacterium
TATATTGTGTATCGTTGATACCCACGCGCTTCATATAATCATGTGCGATCTTCACCATGACTTCGTTGGTTAGCTTCCTTTTGTCCTGTGCTGAAAAATCGAGAGAGATATGCCCGACCGGTTTCGATACCCTGCCGTTCATACCTGCCTGCGTTACAAAGCCGTCGATGACGGAAGACAGGCTTTTCAGGCGTAACCCGTCCGTATCGAGTATCTGCGTCTTTTTCTTTTCATCGATGACGTATTTCACCACACCTTTGAAAGAACTGCCCTTTGTGATCTTAGCCATCATCCCGTATATCTTCTATCACGTTATCGATCATGCCGGCCAGATGGAGGTATTCGCTCCTTACGTTGGTATATCCCTCGATATGGGCTTTCCTTGCGATCTGGTTCAGGTTGTTCCCCATCCCGGCCAGCTTGCGGATATGGCCGTTCAGTTCGGGTGTCAACCGTGGACGGATTACACTCCCCGATATGGACTGCCGGATATATTCACTCCGGCTGATCCCTGCAGTATTCGCTTTCGTTTTAAGTGAATGGTATTCCCTCGGATCGAGTTTCACGCTGACGGTGTACCTGCGTTTTTCTCCCAATTTCTTGGCAGGTCGTCCACCTCTTTTTATCGTATTCATAATTTTAGTTTTTCAATATCATTTTCATTCCAGACCAACGGGATTCCTTCTCCCTTTTTGGGGAGCAAGTGGGTTTTGGTACGACCAAAACATAAACTTGCTACTCCAAAAAACAGGATGCATCCCATTTTTTGCAGCATTAAATTCCCAATCCTTTTTTTCGTTTTTGGATTGGCTTTTTTGGGGCTTGTCTGGCTTTTAGGTGTACCCCTGCGCACAAGTATTCATTCAAGTCCTTGTACCCTGAATAGTGGTGAGAGGAATTCCGTACACGGTAACCCAGTTCCTTTTGCAGTTTCCTGAAAACGGTCATCCCTGCCTTGTCATTGTCAAGGAAACAATGTATCTGTTCGTAGTCCGCCAATAGTGGTAATGCTTTCTGCTGGTTTGCCGTCGAGTTGAGTATGATATTGTCGTGCCAGTTGGAACTTGGATATTCCGGATTGAGCTGATGCCGTATAGTGAGTAGGGAAAGGTAGTCCATAAATCCCTCGAAAAGGAAACAGCTTACCTTTTTGTCCTCCTGCCGTATATGGGTGATGTCTTTAGGCGCTATGCAGCCTTTAAAGGACGGGTTGCGTAATTCATACCCTCCGGCATCATTGGCGAAACCGATGGCATAGTAATTTCTTCCTCCGGTTTGGTAGTGGACTTCACTGCAATGTTCCCGTGCGATATCTAAACCGATCTTCCGGTTTTGCAGGTATTCCAACAGTCCGGGATGTTCCAGCGGTTTTTCTTCAACCAGAATGATCCCGTTGTTCTTTTCAGGATTCCGATGAAAGGAAAAAGATTGTTCTTCTTCTTTCCCGGGAATGGATGAAAAGTTTTTCAATTGCTCAATTGCTTCAATGAACGGGCATCTGTCCAGTTTCATCACCAGATCGATAATGCTTCCACCCTCGTTGCTTCCGAAGTCATACCATAGGTTCCGGTTGTAATCGACTTTAAGGCTTGGAGTGTCCTCATCCCTGAACAGGCTTCTGTACATCCCATAGCCGGAATATTCCCTTGCGGGATGGATTCCCTGGTTGTTCAGGTAATCCCTTATGGATATTGTTTTTATTTGTCTGTCTGTCATAATCTTTGAATTTTTTCTAACTTTCTGGGGTTTTCCTTACTACACGGATATCTATCTACAATATATTGATAATGAATTGGTCGTGTGTCGTAAGTGCATTTTTTGTAGTAACAACTACATTCATCTTGGTTTGTAGTCAGGTAGTAAGTATGTCGTAACGAATTTTTTTCATCCTACTACCCTGTAATCCTTTTTCTTTCATTGGATTATATACTATTGTAGTAATGTAGTAACTACATTCCATTGTAGAGTTATGTTGTAAAGGGATTGGGCGTAATTTTGCGGATATGGTACACGTACATCGGGCTTCCGGCCACACGCCTCGATTTCCGTTCAAATCCCGCTTTCTTCAATGCTTCCCCCATCCGTTTTTCCTGCAGGTTCAGGTTTGTATAACCCCGTAGATAGGTGAGGATTTCGGATGTGGTCATAAACGATTCTGCTCCCTCCTCCGGCTTTTCAAAGCCTTTGAGCAACATTTCGTACTCTGCTGTCTGCACGTGAAACGCTTCGTTCTCATGGTGCAGCTCCGCGATCTCCGCTTCATTGAACCAGTACCGGTAACCGTTCTCCCAATACCAAACCGCTTCAGCATAAATCCTGTCCATGTCCACTTGTCTGGCCGCTTCCAGATCAATACTCACCACCTCGAAAGGCAGGAAACGGCGGCTTCCGGTGGGATCGGTCAGGAAATCGCTACCGTTCACCGATGCCATGAAACTTGCCAGATGGGGATATTCCTCGATGTACACATCATACGGGCGGCGGTATTTTACCCTTGGTGTGGTGATCAGGTTTTTCAGTTCGTTTTCATCCCGCTTGTTCAGGGATTTCAACTGGTCGTCGATGTTGATCAAAAGACATTCGGCGATCAGTGTTTGTATGTCCTTTCCCTGCGGGTCGATCTTGCCTGTAAAGAGGTAACTTTTCAAGCTTGCGGGACAGAGCAGATCCAGAAATGTTGTTTTGAACTTGCCCTGTTCACCTGCCAATACCAGACATGTATGGTTACGGCATTGAAAATCGTCCATTGCATTTGCCACCACCGCCACAAGCCATTTTAACAGGTATTCCTGCCATTTTTTGGGATTCCGAAGGGATACGCATTCCGACAGCCTGTAAATTTCGGAGTTGTCCTCCGCATGAAGTCTGGGTAACAACCTGAAATATTCCTGCACAGGGTTGATTTTCGGGCAGAAATCGCTTTCCAGTATGGAACGGATATTCTCTGCCGACGTGTTGAACCCCTGTGATGCATCCAGTAGCCGGCGGATCGAGTTGATGTCGAACTTGGTGAGCGGGGTAAATAATTCGTCCGTTCCCGACGGACGAAATTCGGTACGGCTTTTCACGGTGTTGAACCGAAAATCGTACCGTTCCCGCAGGAAAGCCTCGATACGCTCGTTCTTCGACTGTTTGCCCGTTGCTGTTGCCGGTTCATTGCAGGACTTGTTGCCCTTTTTCATTACTTCTTACCCCGCTGGTGTTTCAGGATGTATGCGTTGGCATCCATCTCAATCTGCTCCTTTGTCTTCACCGGATTCTGCCGTAGCCATTTTTCCAGTTCCTCCCGTTCAAAATAGACCATCTTCCCGCTTGGTTTATAATGCGGGATGGCACATGCCGATGTAAGTTTGTAGAGATAGCTTTTCGAGAAGTTGAGGAAAACGCAAGCCTCCTCAAAACTCAATATCTCCTTTGCCTGATACAGGCTGTTCTCCAGTTGTTGGACACGTTGTTCCAATGTAGTTGAATTTTCCATTTGCTTTTATTTTTAATGAGTAAATACAAATGGGTTTGCAAACCCTCGTTTTTGTTATAACGGGGGCAAATATAGGCGATATCGAAAGGGGCGCAGATTGACAATGATTAAGGTCTCAACCTATTCTCAATGTTCTTTCAGTTGTTTGAGGTATTTGTCAATGATTTCCGAACCGATGGGTGGGGTGAACTTAATTTCGGAATTTGCGGTGGACAGGTCGGATTGTTTGAGCGGTTTGCTCTTCGAAGAGAGGAACAGGCGGTTCTTATCAATGACCGATTGCCAGTTGCGTGTAATCAGGCTGCGGTCGTCTAGCGCTGAAAAGAAATAGGCCAACAGGCGGTTGCTGCGTGCCTTTAATGGCTGGGAAAGGTTACAGGAGAATAAATTTTTCGAGAGCCTCACTTGTGATGCTCTCCGGAAACATGCGTACTTCATTCAGGCATTTGGCCAATAATTTGATTTGTGCCGGATTGAGCTGGGCTTCAAAAGTGGATTTTTCTTCCTTTGGTATATCCGCTGTTATTTCCTCGGGTAACTTGGATTGAAGAAATGCGATATAATCGGTAAGGTAAATGGATGAAATGATACCGGAGAAATAGGGTAACTCCCCGTCATATATTTCGGGATCGTCTTTCAGCTTGTCATGGTTTAGGCTGATATTTTCGGAATTGTGGTACTTTTTCCTTTCATCGGGAGTAATGGATTCGATAAAGGTGCTATCCCAAAGAACATTCTTCAAGTCGGGAAAATTGGTGATGATGTGAAGTATGGGGAATTTTTCATGTAACTCTACCAACTCGCATGACGCCTTGTAAATTTCTTCCCGGATATGCGTGTGTAGGGTGTTATCATCCCAATATTCGGATTTCAACTCAAACAGGTCGATTGCTTTTTTCAACCGAGATGAGGTAAATTCATTAATGAAACGCTGCAGGCGGGTGATGATTGCTTCCATACCATAACTCCTGA
>JBAZIG010000126.1:0-4420 GCA_041651955.1 Minisyncoccota bacterium
TGAATAATGTGATTAATTTAAAAGTAGAGTTTATGAAAAGAAAACTAATGATGTTTTTATCCCTTTTCTTTTTGGGAATAGGGATTATCACTGCTCAGACACAGGTACGAGGTACCGTGGTGGATGATACAGGAGAGCCGGTAATCGGTGCCACAATACAGGTGAAAGATACTTCACAGGGTACGGTTACCGATATTGACGGGAATTTTTCTTTAACTGCTCCTACAAACGGAACCCTTGTTATTTCCTTTGTTGGCTACCAAACACAGGAGGTACCTGTAAGTACAAGTGTTAGAGTAATAATGAGAGAAGATACTGAATTACTTGATGAAGTCGTTGTTACTGCATTAGGTTTGACAAGAGAAAAGAAGACATTGGGATATGGTGTTACATCAGTCTCTGGAGACGAGATTTCCAATGCACAAACGGTCAATCCTATGGCTGCTTTACAGGGAAAAGTTGCTGGTATGGAAGTCTCTTCGGCTCCAAACCCGGGTGGAACACAAAATGTTTCCATACGCGGATATAGCTCCTTTGGTAATAACCAACCGTTGTATGTAGTGGATGGTGTACCCATTACAAACGCTCAAAACCGGGCTGGTAGCGATTTGAATTCTCAAACCGACTTTGGATCAGGAATCAATGCATTGAATCCGAATGATATCGAGAATATCACGGTTTTGAAGGGTTCTGCAGCATCTGCATTGTACGGATCCCGTGCAGCTCAGGGAGTAATAATGATTACCACGAAGTCCGGAAAAAATACCGATGGGAAGTTACAGATTGCGTATGATGGTGGACTCACCGTTCAGCAAGTTGGGCGTATCCCAACAGAACAGACAATGTTTGGCCAGGGTTGGAGTGGTGATCGATACTTAGATGAAAATGGTAACTGGGGCCCAAGATTTGATGGCAAAGAACGTGTTTGGGGCAATGTGGTTGATAACAGCCAGCAATTGAAACCCTATGTTTATTTGAAAAACCGTATTCGAGATTTCTATGATTTCGGAATTGGTCATAACAATGCGGTATCGTTAACGGGAGGATCAGATAAGACCCAATTCCATACATCAATATCACAAAACTATATCGATGGACCAATCCCGACGAATGATGATTCTTACAAGCGTTACACAATTGCTACAAACGCATCACACAAGGCCAATAAGTTAACAGTAAGCACAGCCGTTAATTTCAGTACCGAAAAGAATGAAGCTTCGCCAACAGGTCAGGATAATTCAATTTATCGTTCATTAAACGAAATCGCGACTGATATCTCAATTGTTGATTTAAAAGATCTCAACAATAAATTCAACAATGTGGATAATTATTTCACACCATACGGTATGAATCCTTATCATATCTTGGATATCAAGGAAGCTGTACAGACAAAGAACAAGTTTTTCGGAAAACTACAGTTTGATTATGATATACTGGATAATCTGAAGCTTACCTATCGTTTTGGTGGTGACTACGAGGCTACCATCGCAGATACCCACTTCGATGCCATTGTATTCACGCCTGGATCCCCAAATGATGGTTCTTCAAATGCCAGTCCGGGATCCTATAGCCAGACAAGAAGACAGAGAATCCAGGTAAATCACGATCTGATTCTTAACTATCAGCAGCAATTTGGCGATTTTTCGCTGAATGCGATTGCCGGTGCAAATACCAACGAGCAATCTTACAATGCGATTGGTGGAGAGATCTCATCAATCGATATTCCCGGATTCTATGATTTTACCAACTCTTTGAGTCCTTCTACAGCGGCTCAGTCTTCCTCACTATACAGACTATGGGGAATGTATGTAAATGCTGATTTAGGATTCAGGGATTATCTTTACCTCACATTGACAGCCAGAAATGACTATTCATCCACTCTGCCTTTGGATAAGAATTCCTATTTTTATCCCAGTGCCATGCTTAGCTTCATTGCTACCGACTATCTGAACTCGAGAGGTATCGATACGGGGGCTCTGGATTTTGCCAAGTTAAGGTTTTCGTTTGGACGAACCGGCAAAGACGCAGGTTTGTATTCTGTTTACGACAGGTTGACCGCAGCCATCATTTCTAATCCAGGTTATCCCAGCGTTGATAATTTATCATTCCCGGTTGGTGGTGTAAATGCATATACTGTTTCCAATACTGCAGGTAACATTAATCTGAAACCTGAGTTAACGGATGAGTTCGAGATTGGTGCTGATCTGTCATTTTTTGACCATCGTGTCGGGTTGGAATTTTCCTATTACAACAAACTTACGAATGGTCTGATCGCAACACTTCCGATTGATCCCACAACTGGTTATACCTCACAGGTTTCTAATTTGGGTGATGTCAGAAACAGTGGAGTAGAGTTATTGCTAAAATTTGTTCCTATAAGAACGAATGACTTCCAGTGGGATATCGCATATAACTTCACCAAAAATAACAACAAGGTTGAACGACTTGATGTTCCTGAGGTGTTTCTGAGTGGATTTGGTGGCATGGGTATCTATGCCATAGAAGGAAAGCCAATTGGTCAGTTCAAATCTCAGAAAGCATTAAAGATAATGCTTGATGGCGTTGAACATACCGTCGTTGATGGTAGTGGTAATCCACAACCAACTCCTAACGATGAATTTCTGGATAAGGATATCAACGAAAAATTCAGGATGGGGTTGACTAACACATTTTCATACAAAGGCTTTTCACTTTCCGGAACATTTGATCTTCGCTATGGAGGAGATATCTTTAGTTACACCAAGGATTATATGCATTGGGTAGGAAGTGGTCCAGAAACTGTATATAATGAGCGTGAACCGTTTATCATCCCCAATTCTGTGGTTGCAAATTCAGATGGCACATACAGCGAAAATACTACACCTGTAGATCCGACTGCATTGCATACATTCTATAGTAATGGAGGTTTTAACTACACTGATTTTGCCGTTATTGATCGCTCTTATTTGAAGCTAAGGAATGTAAGTCTGGCTTACGAACTGCCAAAATACATCGCCAACAAGCTGAAGGTTCAGAATGTACGTGCTTCAGTTACAGCATCAAATATATTGTTGTGGACACCTGCAGAGAACCAGTATATTGACCCTGAGGTAACCACTTTCGGTAACAATATTGCTGCAAAATTTGGTGAGTTCGGTACCAATCCCCCGTACCAGACCTATGTATTTGGATTAAATGTAACATTTTAATTATCACTAAAAACTTGACAATATGAAAAGCAAATTTATAATTATATTTACTCTTGTCATCATGCTGTTTACCGTGAATGGTTGCAGTGATTGGCTTGATGTGAATCACGACCCAAATGCTTTGGAAGAGATCCCGGATGCGAAAGTGTTGTTGCCCGCAGCTGAATTGGGAGTAGCCAACAACCTGATGGGATGGGATTTTGGTTTTGCCGGCGCTTATTGGGTTGAATATTGGACCCAGGCTTACACTGCTTCTCAGTTTAAAACATTGTGCGAGTATCTCCCACAGGATTTTAATACCACCTATCAATCCTTGATGAGAGAACCCATGACTGATCTGAAGCGGATAATTACAATGACTGCTAATGATGAAAATAGGGGCTATTACTTTGTAGCAGAGGCATTGTCCATTTTCACTTGGCAGATTATAACTGATGTGTGGGGAGATATGCCCTATTTTGAAGCCTTAAGGGCTGATGAGGGTATATTGCATCCCGTACAGGATAGCGGTGAAGATATTTATGCCGATTTGATGACACGTATCGATGCCCTTCTTGAAACAGATCTGAGTGGATCGTACATTGATGCTTCCTCTGATTTTATTTTTGAAGGTGATCTGGATCAGTGGTACAGATTCGCAAATTCATTGAAACTGAAGTTGATGATTCGTCTCTCTGAAACTCCACAATTTAATAATGCAGCTGTCCTAAGTTTCATCAATGGAGCGGATCTACTGACTACCAGTGCAAAAATCCCTGGAACAATTTGGGCAGACGATCAGGAGGGTAAAAGACATCCAATGCGTGAGTTTGAGGCAGGAGGAGCCAATTATTTCTCAACAAATGTGATTGCTTCCAAGAACTTCATTGACTACTTGAATCTCAATGATGATCCTCGCCTGGCAACTCTTTTCTCCGGTACAAGAGGAGCATTTTTCGGTGACTTTGATTCAAAAGAAGATACGGATAACAATGGAACGACGGACGATAAGGAGACGTATGCAAAAGTTCGTTTCCCGGGAAATATGGACATCATGTTGATGTCAGAATGGGAGGTGAACTTCTACTTGGCCGAGGTTTTTGCACGTGCCACACAAGATACAAAAGCTAAAGATTATTATGAGAAAGGCGTAAGGGCATCTTTACTTCAACATGGTATTACAGAGGAAGATATTATAGATGCTTCCGGGTATGCTGCTTGGCAAGGTGGCTCAACTGATACTAAATTATATC
>JBAZIG010000127.1:0-4407 GCA_041651955.1 Minisyncoccota bacterium
AAAAATACTTTGGGATTGCATACCTACAAAAGAGATTTCGAGTTCTGCATCTTCGGGTAAATCCAGGAGTATGTAGTTCCCATCAACACCAGTAACTGTGCCCTTTGCAGCATCTCCTTTTAAAACAATAGTCGCACCAATAATGGGTTCGCCGTTCGAATCGGTAACAGACCCCTTCACTGTCTTCCCCAGCTGTTGAGCAGTTTGTGTCAATCCGGTAAGAATAGATGCGGTCTCTTGGGCCTTTCTGGAAAGGACAATGTAATTATTTTCAAATTCGTAACCGATATCTGTGCCGTTGAATGTTTGGTACAGGTATTCGGAAACTTTATCCGATTTTTTTTTGAGAGTGACTTCGCGTGAAGTATTTACTTCACGGTTGCTGTAAACGACCAGGTAGTCTGTTTGTTTTTCAATCTCACTGATCAGCTTACGAACATTTACAGTGTTTGATTTCAGATTAATTATTGCATCCTGTGCTTCTGTATTTGTGGCCATCATTTGGAAGGCGAAGGCAAACAATAGAAATAAGCAGATTTTCATGATGTTAAATAAATCTTTAAAGTCACTTTTTTTTATTAAAAAGTGATCGGATGAAGTGTTTATTTTCATATATTTGTGTGTTTAAAGTGAATAACTTAGATTTGATCTCTTTGTGTTTACTTTATTTTGGCGATAGGTGTTGGCGCACTTATCGCTTTTTCTATCTTTCGTTTTTTATCATAGGCACATGCGTTTTTAAGGGATTAATAAATTTATTTTGTAATTGTGATAATGTTATTTTCTGTATCTTTTTGAACATTAAACTTCTGTATTTTCTGGATTATCCTCAGGATCTCGTCAATCCCGTCGCGTTGGCGAAATTTTCCGGTGTAACGCACGTTGAATATTTCGGGGTCTTTAACAATGATCTTTACATCGTAGTAAAGTTGAAGCTTTTCGATAATGTCCAGAAGACGCTCGTTTTCGAAAGCATATATCCCCTCTTTCCAGAGAAAGTAATCGGAATTCCGGATTTTCCGGAGAGACATCTTACCGTCTTTAACGACAATCTGTTCGTTGGGTTTCAATATAACGCTTGCCTGAGGTGACTCTTTGCTATAAACCATTAGTGATCCCTCCACCAGATCAGTTCTGATACATCCGGTCCCGGGATAGCTGTACACATTGAATTGTGTCCCGAGTACTTTCATCTCTATGTTCTGCGTGGAGACGATAAAAGGTTTTTTTAAATTCTCTGCCACCTTGAAATATGCTTCACCTGAAACAGTCACCCGGCGTGATCTCCCGGAAAAACGGGCCGGATAGGTGAGCGTTGAATGTGCATTCAACCACACTGAGGTGCCGTCTTGCAGCGTCAGATGTGCCCGCTGTCCGGCAGGGACAACCAATGTGTTTACCTCCGTGATGCCACCGTTATCTGTGAGTAGATATTGGGTGGCGAAAAAAGTGGACGCAATGAGTATCAATGCTGTTGCAGCATATTGCAAAGTCAGCCGGGCAACCTTATGCCGCTTTTTTATCTTTATTTGCTGTACGAATTGTTGATAGCTTTTCCTGCCCTCCGATTCATCTATTGAAAATTTGGATAGGTGACTAAGCGCATATACGTTTTGCATATGTACAAATTCTCCCCGTAAGGGTTCGTTCGTTTTCAATTCGTTGAACAATTCGTTTGTGTCGGACTGTCCCAATTCACCCGAGAAATATCTGGGGAGTTTTTCATCCATTCTTTATCCGCTTTATTAATTAACGATTGAGAGTGAAAAAACCACTAAGGAAAAACAAAAAAATCTAAAAAAACAGAAGGAGAGGGATGTGGTCTTTTAGTATTTCTTTCAGTTTCTTGTATGCGATAGCCATCTGATTTTCCACGGTATTGATAGAGATGTTCAATTCCTGAGCGATGACTTTTTGTTTTTTTCCCTCTATTTTATTTAAAATAAAAATCTCGCGGCATTTCTCAGGCAGGTTTTCGATAGCATTTTGAATGATCGTTTCAATATCGGGTTCAGTAAACAGTTGCTCATCGAAAGCTTCCAGCGATTGAAATTTCATCTGCAGGGCTTTCGTATAGTCGTCCTGCATTTTTACTGCTGTATGCTGTACTACTGTTTTGTGCCTTAGAAAGTCGATGCACCTGTTTTTCAACGCTGTAAACAGATAAGCAAAAAGTTTGGTGTGCGTTACCAATAGGAGGTTCTGTTCCCATAAATCGACAAAAACATCCTGCACTATATTTTCCGCATCCTCTTCGCGGATCACGTACTCCTGTGCAAAACGCTTCATCCTCGAGTAATGGGAAACGTAGATCTTTTCGAATTCAGTCCTATTTTTGGTGACAGTGCTCATTCTTATTTGTTAATGCTCAATATGAAATTATAAACTCAACAGAACCAAAAAAACGACATAATGGAAGTAGACCTTACTGAAATAGTGTAGAACTATTCACTGAAATCGGAAACTTTAATCACCCACGCGTGTGCAGAAGGTATTTCATCCACCGTTAGCAGTGGAAGTGTGATTGTCAGCTGCCCCTGTTGGTATTTCGAAGTCAGGACATCAGGGTAACCCAGTAGCTCCACTTTGCCTGTGCTTTTCAGCCCGCTAAGGATAATAGGTGCTTTCTCCCATTTCTTTAAGATGATATATAAATTCTCCTCTTTCCTGGTGAAGAAGATGTTGTCGCTTTTCGGTTTATTGGGGCTCATCCATGGCTGTGAAGAATAGATGGCTTCACCATTCACTTTCAGCCATTTTCCTATATCCAACAACCTCTCCATCATAACGACAGGGATCATACCGGTTGCATCGGGGCCAACATTCAGCAGGAAATTGCCACCACTGGCCACTTTATCGATGAGTATGCCGATCAATTGTTTTGAAGAAAGGTAATGATTTGTTGTTTCAAAGCGGTTATAACCGTAGGATGTTCCTATACCACGGCTTTCTTCCCAGGGGTGATCAGCCTTGTCACCGATACCTTCCTGATTGTGGACCAAATCGTACTCTGTAGTGTAATAATCTCCATGCTTGCTGCGGGTCTCCTTTCCCCATCTGTCATTTACGACTACCGTATTTTTGACGGGAGACTCGTTGTACAACCAGGCAAGAAACTTTTCGCTTTTCAGGGTTTTGCTGTCGTAATCCCATTCCCCATCAGAAAAAATAATCTCTGGTTTATAATTGTTTACCAATTCTTTCATCTGTGGAATCATATGACTGTCCACCCATTTTTCAATGGTGGGCTCTGCGTACAATGGATGAGCCCATTCCAGCAAAGAGTAATAAAGTCCGAACCGGAGGCCGGAATTGCGGACCGAGGCGGATAACTCACCTATTAAATCGGTATGCGGACCCATAGTTACACTGTTCCAATGAGGCGACTGAGTGCTGGGCCATAAACAAAATCCATCGTGATGCTTGGATGTAAGCACCACATATTTTGCACCTGCGTCCCTGAAAAGCGCAGCCCATTCATCGGGTTTAAAGTATTCGGCTTTAAATAGAGGGGCAAAATCGCCGTATTTAAAATGCTCCCCGTATTGCTTTGTATGAAAATTCTGAAAGAGCTTGTTGCCTGTCAAAAGTCGATTATAATAATGCTCGGCATATTTTTCATAAATTCCATCCACTTCATTGACCGGTGCATAAGCAGGAACGGAATACAATCCCCAGTGAATGAATATACCGAATTTGGCTCCTTTCCACCACTTGGGGGTTTCCCTTTTATCCAGCGAATCCCAGTCGGGGTGGTACTGTGCTGATAATGATACGAAGGAAAGTGTCACAAGCAACAGACATATCCCTTTTAGCTTCAATTTTGCCAGCATAATTGTTTGTATATTAGTTATGTATTTAACTCCCGTCATAGAAGCGTTTACCTATGCCTCCACTATGCACGGCCTACTAAATGAAATAGTCTGAATGCTGAAGCTTCAAGCCCCAATTAAGAAGACATTTATTTAGCAGAAAGATTTCGGGGCGAAATATACAAAAAAAAGTAATACAAAAAAAAGTTAAAACGGTTACGCCAAAAATCCTGCTGCACGGGAAAAAACATCTGTAAAGGAGCGAGTAAGAGAGGAAATATCTTTGGTAGTTACTGGAAAAGGATTTTCATGTGAATAGGGGAAAGCGAAGTCGAGCAGTTGAATGGTTTTCTCCGTGTTTTCCTTGCCCATAGCCAGCTCTACACCATGATAGGGGATCACGCTGTCTTTCGCCAGGGCAACTCCGGCAATTCTGTTGCGAATACGATGAAAGAAGTGCTCGCGCTCTTCCTGTAGTCTCTCCGGGATGATCATCCGGAAAAAGGCTTCAAAAGCGCTGTCGCGGTGCCAGCGACTCTCCGGCTCACAGCCGAAGCGGTTCACGTAGTAATCCTGTAGACGATCGAAGGCAGCC
>JBAZIG010000128.1:0-4407 GCA_041651955.1 Minisyncoccota bacterium
TACAATATATAGTAAATAATATTTTATGAAAATAATACTCTACTGTCCAAAGAAATTACCCAATAGGTTCAGTTGATCTGAAACGGAATCCTTCATCGGACGTTTAGATTTAATAAACAGTTCGCCTAAAGGCTTCCTCTCAAAGAGTTCTTTGCCAACGACGGACGATAAAATATTTGGAGTATGCCATACTTTTGGATGAAATAAGGGAAATTGCGCTCAAAGCCTATAAAGTAACCCGCTGTAAAGGAGTGGCCAGAATTGATTTTTTAATAAAAATTGATTATACCTTTGTGTAGAATGAAATAAACACCTTACCCGGATTTACGGAAATTAGTATGTACTCAAAACTATGGGAATATTGTAAAATATCGTCCTCCGACCTGATTACAAGACTAATTGAGTTGGCTATATAAAGACACGAAAATAAAATTTTTAAAACAGACAAATAATAGAAATGGAAATTGCAACATTTAATCCGTTAATTAATGAACACTTCGATATCGCATTCTCATCTGTAAAAAAACCTTCTAAGTCAAGATGCGGAGACCATCTCAATATAGAATTATTGGAAAATGAATCAATATTGATTGCGATGGTTTGTGATGGAGTTGGATCTCGTCCGGCAGATTATTTAGCATCAGAAACAGTCTGCAACAATTGGAGTACTCACTTTACCAAATCTCAAGGAACAATTACCGAGAGAATAAAAAAAGCAACCGTAGCGGTAAATGATGAATTATTATGGATAGAGGATGATAAAAAAGGCTTAATGACTACGCAAACTTTAGTTGTGTATGATTTGCTGAATCAATGTTTGTACTTTCAAAACGTTGGTGATTCACGTACCTATATTCAAAAAAAATCAGAACTGTTTCAAGTAACAGAAGATGATGCTAAATCGATTATTGTGCGAGATAAGAGTGGGAAACCTCTTAAAACTAAAGATGGTTTTGTGATTACTGCCACAGGAATAGACAATGCCATCGGACAATTTGGAGTAAAACTATATATTAAAGAGTTTACACCTGAGGAAACTAAAGGGACAAAAGGTATCGTATTGGTCTCAGATGGATTCTATACTTGCCCGGATTTTGAGAAAGACTCTTTGCGTATCCTAAGCGTGAGCAATATGCAGGAAGCGTTGAATATTGTAACAAAAAAGAATTTAGATTATCAGAGTGATGATATGACTGCGGTGTTCATCCGTCAAAAAACAAAGAATTTATTTAACGATAAAGATGTGTTTACATTTTTAAAGAACAGCTCCCAGCAGGACATCTTCACTAAATATTCTGCTCTTGAAATATCAAAATCCATTTTAGAGGAAATTGAACTTCATCTGAGAAATACTGAAAATACTGAAACGATATTAGATTTGTTTAATTTAACAGATAAACTATCAATTGATTTTGGGAGAAAGATATACATTCAACTCTTTGATCTTTACAAAGAAAATAAAGTACGAAAGGATGATGTTATTCGAATATTGTTACATAAAATGAGAGGTTCAAAATATCCGTAATTATTATACTATTTATAACAAAATGAATGATGATACATTTAACCTTAAACGGTTTGTAGAAGCACAAGATAAGATGTTCGACATCGTATTGCAAGAACTTCGTGCAGGCAGAAAAGAATCTCACTGGATGTGGTTTGTTTTTCCACAACTAAAAGGATTAGGCAAAAGCTACATGAGTGATTATTATAGCCTTGAGAGTATTGAGGAAGCACATGCTTATTTAGTTCATCCTATTTTAGGTAAGCGACTGGAGACTTGCTTTAAAATATTGCTTGAGTCGAAAATAAACAATCCTGTAAGAATTTTCGGACACGTTGATCATAAGAAATTTCACTCGTGTACAACATTGTTTTTAATTGCTAAGCCTCAAAATCAAATGTTTCGACAAGTGATTGAAAAATTTTGGGGAGTAACGGACTTTGAAACTGAGAATTTGCTAAGAAAAGGTTAGGTATTTACTTTACTTCGACTAATTATTTAATGTTACATATCATCACTTCGTTGACAGTTCTAAGTTTCTTAGACGTATCATCACCTCGTTTACAAACCCTATAGGGTTTGGGCCTTCTAAGGAAGGTCATATATCAAGAGATCATTGACATATTGCATATTTTTAAGACAAGGGCATCACAAATTCAAAGTAGTGATAAATCATTTCTTTGTGTTTGACGATCAAAAGATGTTTATCAATTTGGACGATCGCTTCCACATAAGAGTAGACGAGTTTCTCTGACACTTCAAAGATGCTATTCAAAAGATGAAGTTTCAAGTCACTCCTGATAAATCGGACAAAGATCAGCTGACCTTCTTCGATTACTGGTCTTTTACTCAGGTCTGTCTCTCTTTTGAGCTTAGCCAGGTATTTCATCTCTTCGAGCATCTCATTTGGTGATTTGTTATTTTGCGATGAGTACCTGTGTTCGGTATTGTGAAAGACTGAGAACTCTGTTGCTTTTACCTGCATTTCTTCCAGAAAGGAGAAGGGAGTAGAAAGGAAGTGATTCTGCACGCTTTCATTGAACTTTTCTACAACCCCGTTTCTCCAGGGTTCGGCTGGGGGTATGAAAAGCGGAGTTACGCCATTACTGATAGCCGTCCTTAATAGAAGTCCCAACCCTCTGGGATGCCGGTTGCTACCTCTGAAAGATAACTCGTTATCCATTTGAAGATAGTCCGGCATTTGATACAGGATCCAAAAATCAACCAGACAAGGCACTATCACATTTGCCGATTTATTGGTTATTGGATATACTCCTGCAAGATGGTTATTTTTATCTATGATGGTGAAAATGTAAAACTTAAAACCACCTTTCAGATACCGGGGACCAATCAAGTCCATTTGCTGAACATCATGATAGTGAGTTGGATACTCTTTGAAGGTGCCTGTTGAAGTTTTCTTTCTTCCAATCAGATCCTTCTTCTTCAAAACCCTGTTAATGGTTGCCACAGAGGGGGTGGTTATTCCTAACCGTTTCAGTTCGTAAAGAATGCTGATTGCCCCGTTCTGTGAATAAGGATTGGAAGAAAGACGCTTTCTTGCTTCTACAATGGATTGCTCAACATCTAATGGTAAACGTTTCAATTGCACCTTGGGTGCTGTTGACTCATTCATGTACCAATCGAGAGAGGGGTTGTTCTCATATCTTGAGATCCATTTGTAGACCCATTGGCGGCTTCTCGAGAGGCTTGATGCTATCTTGCTGATAGATTCCTTATTGAGAAACAGATTCACTGCATCTTGTCTTAATTTTTCTTCGCTATCAATAAATTTTTTTAATAGCAAAGTATGCAATATTTCAAAGAACACTTTTATTATTTGTCAACGATGTGCTGATATTTATCAATTTAAAACTATGGAAATACAAGATGTTAAATTGAATTTGAAGTCTTTCATAAATCAAAATACCAATCATTGGTGAAATATCTTTGCAGAAGTATGCTACTAATTATTCGCGATTGAGGGTAGAGTGGCTTTTAGCCGAATCGAAAAAACGTAAGGAAATTGATGAAGAAAGTACTTATGTACAAAATGCATTTATAAGTTCCATATCTTTGAGATGTATTAGCAAAAAAATAATAAATCAAAATTATCTAACAAAATAAAAAATCATGGGAATTAAAACTCCGAATTGTGCCAAATGTGGAAATTTATTATCATATGATGACTCCCTATGGCAAAAAACGTCCTGAGACAGACGGTTTTTGGGAGGATATATTTGTTCTGTATGTGCCTACCTAAAACGACAAGAGAAAAAACAAGAGGAGTACTTAAAGGAGGAAAGGAGAAGGACAAATAGTGAATCGCACAAAAATAAAATATTGGCTATTGAGCAGGAAGAGCAGAATAGATTATTGCAAAGAGTATCAGAGGGCACGAAGGAGGGAGCAGGATGAAAGAGAACAACACGAACAGAATTTAAAATACAAATACGATAACCCGGTAGAATATACTTGCCCATATGGTCTTATCCGGAAATGCAGGAAGCATTTGGATGGAGCATCGAACAATATGTTTACTTTGGCGGCTATCCCGGCTCGACAAGCTTAATCAGTGATGAAGAACGTTGGCACGGGCGGAATTCCTTATGAGGAGTTTTTGAAAATAAATCCAAAAGAGTTGTTTTAACAAAATAATATCAATGTCATACGATACAGAATATATTTACACACCGAATGGCAATAAAAATCAAATATACAAGTAAATATATTCAAATATAAACGAAAAAATCACTGCGTACGTGCAAAACATTCGATTATTGTTAACGGAAACTGAGAATGCAGTAATTTCGGTAAATTAAAGTGCAGTGTTTTCGGTAACAACAATGCAGCACTTTTGGTAACAATGATGCAGTAATTTCAGTAACAACTGTGCATCTTTTGCA
>JBAZIG010000129.1:0-4401 GCA_041651955.1 Minisyncoccota bacterium
TTTGATCAGCATTTAATTGTTTATCAATCATACTATGAATATGATCAATAGATGCATTAATTGCATCTTTAAGAAGTTCCTTAGCATCGCCTGTTGTTTCTCCTGCAAGTGCTAATTCTGCTAACATAAATTTTAGCGAAAAGAATGTCACCATTTTATGAGGAGCTTGTCCGTATTTTGACTCTAAGGAAATAGCTCCACCTTTACCATCGTCATATTTACCTCCTGCAGGGTAAAATCCTATTTTAGTTAATGATTTATCGTTACTACCGGAAGCATTCGGTCCGATTGTAGCAAAAAATATCGACATGAAATTACCGTTTCGATATTCATGTGCGTTTTCCGAATCTTGACCATCCTTTAACTGATTAACAAAATAATAGGGAATTCGTGGGTCTCTAATCTCTGAAAAAGGATTGTCACTAGTATTAAGCGTTAAACCTGACATTGTTTCGTAGAAAAACGGACTGATATAATTGGTTTGTTGACCTGTATATTGAGATATTGCGGGATGACGCATATCTTGAGGATTAGTTCCGGTATTGTACCAGAACTGAAGATCTCCACCTGATTCCATAAATTTATCTTCCGATATTAAAGCATCTAATTTAGTTTTCCAACCTGTAATATCCGCTTTAGCTTTACGCGATTGCAGAAGCAGTCTCAATTTTATTGTATTATTCAATCTTGTCCATTTATCAACAGAACCTCCATAAAAGAAGTCATCACTTCCTGGTTTTAGCCCATTTTCGGCCTCCGTATTCTTTAAATCAGCATTTGCTTCTTCCAAAAGAGCAATCAACGAGTTATAAATATCCTTACTGCTATCTGGTTTTGGAGCATTAAGTCCTGGAACGTTATATTCAGAGTAAGGAATATCTCCCCACAAATCCACCATTACTGATAATGTATATGCCTTTAGCGTTTTTACAACTCCGGCATAAATCAGATTTCCATTCTCTTCCCCCGCAACAATTATTGCATCATAAGCAGGCAAAGCATAGGAGTAAAGATAATTCCATGTATTTTGTGGATTATTCGCAGTTCCAGTCATACCATAGTTCTGAACTTCACGCATCACTAATTGATGTACGTATGTTTGCAAACTATTTCCTATAAAATTGCCTTGTGACAGAGCTTGAGTCATAAAATACTCCCCGCCTGGAAGAAGTTGATTCATTACAGCTTCCGTAGGATTATTTGGGTCATCATTTATATCTAAGTAATCACTTGTGCAACTTCCTAAATATAGGACAGCAAGCAAAACCCAAATATTTTTAATTATTTTTTTCATATTTATATGTATTATTTTTTTTCAACATTAAAATGTTAGTTTAGCATTAATTCCTATTCTTCTTGTAGAAGGTGCGGTTTCACGTTCGATACCTTGTACGTTACCACTTCCAAATGAGTTGGAACCTGGATCGTAGTTAGAGTATTTTGGGAATCCGGGTGCATAGAACCAAAGATTCCTTGCAATAACAGAAACGTTAGCTGAGCCAATAAAAGTATTTCTCAACCACTGTTGTGGAAGGTCATAACCTAATGATATTTCGTTTAAACGAAATACAGTAGCATCAAAAGCCTGAAATTCCTGAACACCATTCATTGCAAATGTTGGAGCACTTCCACCTGAAAACCATAAATCATTTTCAGTTAATTGGATTGTATTCTGTATTTTGTTCCCATTTGCGTCAAGTATAGGTTCTCTCGTGTCGGGATCTGCATAAATTCCCGGAAGAATGCGTCCACCTAAACGGTCTTCGGTATCTCTTGTTACTCCACGTCCCAACAAATCAGATGCAGAACCGGAAATTAATACACCGCCAACTCTGGCATCAAACATTGCACTTAAAGAAATTCCTTTATAAGAGAATGTATGGGTCATAGCCATTTTGTAATCCGGATAAGGATCACCTAAATCTCCCAGCTCCTCTGCTTCAAAGTAGGCTCCATTACTTGGATTGATAAGCGCATTACCTTCATCATCTCTCTCAATAACTGTTCCACGTAAGAATCCGTAAGGATAACCCGGTTTTAATGTGGGTTGAGGCTCAGAAGTTGATCCTGTTGATAATGTAATTTGTTCTATTCCTTCAATTAATGAAATAACCTCACTCTTATTCTTTGTGAATGTAGCAAAAATATCCCACTTAAAAGAATTTCTCAAATCTATAGGCACTAATGTAACACCTAACTCAATACCTTTGTTGTTCATCTCCCCGAAGTTTGTATAATAAGTCCTTTTACCCGTTGAGGAAGGCAAGCTAAGCGGGGCAATTTGATCGGTTGTTGTTCTGTTGTACCATGTAAAATCAATACCTATACGATTTTGAAAAAATTGCAACTCAGTACCCAATTCAAATTCAGTTGTAAATTCAGGCTTTAAGTTAGCATCGTAAGAAGCTGTTGGTAAAAGCATAATGTAACGACCGTCAAATGGAGTATCTTGTAAATATGTTCCATCCACATAATAGGGTGCTGCATCATTACCTACTTTACCCCAAGCTGCACGAACTTTACCAAAATTGAAATAATCTGGATTGATCTCCAGAACATCAGTAAATACGAATGATCCTGTAACTGCCGGATACATATAACTGCGATGATCTACAGGTAACGTAGAAGAGTGGTCATTACGCAAGGTGAAATTCAAGAAAGCAAAATCTTTATAACCTAATAAAGCATCGGCATACAATGCCCACAATCTTCTTTTGTTTTCCGATTCACTTGCTGTTTGCTCTGCAGTATTACCTACATTGTAAATTTCGGGAGCAATCATTTTGTTCCCTTGCTGCATAGAACGATGCGCATAACGCTGATTCACGTTGTGTCCAACGGTTACTCTTAAATCGTAGTCTGTATTAAACTTTTGTTTATAGCTTATGTTGAAGTTCGATTCAATCTCCTGAGTTTTGTAAATGTCATTTGTAATTTGACCCAATCCAGGAAAATCTGAAGGACCTACTGAACCATGATTGATTACTTGCTTACGATCCATTTCATATTGATTCCAACCAAACTGATAAGAGGCAGACAACCAATCGGTGAAGTCATATCCTGCATTAAGAGAAGTAACGGTACGATCCATGATGGTGGCAATTTTATTGTTCTCCCACGACCACAAAGGATTATCAACTGTAGTACCACTAAATGCCATTACAGTACTTCCGTCAGGCTTTTTATAAGGTAATCCTGCAGCATCCACGTTACGTGGCATTAACATGGTTCTTGCAAAAGAACTAACAGAGCCACCATAATTTCCAGCACCAAAGAAAGGGCCTTCTTGTACTGTTCTGGTATAAGCCAAAGTACCCCCTAAAACTAATCCATTATCTAGTTTTTGATTTCCACCAACACTAAATGCTGTACGTTGAAATTCAGAATGTGGAACATATCCATCTTGTCGTAGGTCCGATACAGTTGTACTAAAACTACCTTTATCATTATAACTCATTAAATTAACTGAGTTATCCCACATACTTCCTGTTCGGAACAGATCTTTCACATTATTTGGATATGCTTGGTAGGGTATTTCCGTCTCCATTTCCGGGAAAGCTTTTTTATAATCCGGATATAACGGTATAGTCTCCCTTGAGCCAAAAGCTGGTCCCCAAGAACCATTTGCATTTGAATAATTGAAATTGGAGCCTTGTCCATATTTATTCTGATAGTCCGGCAACGCAGCTATTTCTTCGGTAGTATACGAAGAACTTATAGTCACTTCAAATTTCTTTTGAGAGGGACGAACTCTTCGAGTTCCTGCTTTAGTAGTAATTAAAACAACTCCATTAGCAGCCCTACTTCCGTAAAGAGCAGCAGCAGCAGCTCCTTTTAATACTTGCATACTCTCGATGCTATTTGGGTCAAGCGTTGAAAGGCCTGTTCCATATGCACCAGAAGTCATCAATCTGTTTCCTGTAGTTACTTCACTGTTACTGTAAGGAATACCATCAACTACATATAATGGGTCATTACTTCCTAAGAAAGAAGAGTTTCCTCTAATAACAACCTTAGTGGCACTACCTGCAGTAGCTGAAGATGCATTGACCTGAACTCCTGGTATTTTTCCATCTAACGAACGGAATAAGTCAG
This sequence comes from Minisyncoccota bacterium, assembly GCA_041651955.1. Taxonomy (GTDB): domain Bacteria; phylum Patescibacteriota; class Minisyncoccia; order Minisyncoccales; family Minisyncoccaceae; genus UBA2558. Next base: position 4,096 of record JBAZIG010000129.1, read on the forward strand.
GCTCAGATTTTTGTATAGCATCACTTGGATCTACGATTGATTGCCCATAACCCGCAGATCTTGGAGGACGAGTAATACCCATGGCTCCAACAACTACAACTTCCTGTAACATTTGCGCATCAGACTCCATCACAATTCTCATTGTTGGTGTGGCTGCAACTTCTTGCGTTACCATACCTACATACGATACAACTAAACGTGCATTTGCAGGAACAGTCAACGCAAAATTACCGTCAAAATCGGTAATCGTACCTTGCGAAGTTCCTTTAATCAGTATAGTTGCTCCAATAACCGGATCCCCGGTTT
>JBAZIG010000130.1:0-4390 GCA_041651955.1 Minisyncoccota bacterium
TTCGCCACTCATCTCAATATGGTCGTGATGAGGAATACGTGAATCGATATTCCATGTTATGCCTCCCGATTTGTTAATCTCCCAACGATTTTGTTTTTGATTACTATTCGCTAATCCTGTATTTACAATGAATATACAAGAAAGTATTACAATAATTTTTTTCATAAGATTATTAAATAAGATTTTGCAAATACACAAGTAGTTGATGAATACTTATGAATTACATTATGTATTGATTTAAATATTACAAACATGTTTTTCTCCCTGCTTAACTTCAACATCTATAAAAGAGTATATATTACCCATAATATCAACACCATATTTAGGAGAATGCTGTTTACCATTTAAATATATTTTATCATATTCTCCGTAAAAAGATGCTCTCCATTTCATAACCTTCTCGCTATTATTCACAAATATCGATTTATGATTCCCTTCATGTCTAACATCTACTAGAGAATTGAATATCAACAGATTCAACATCTCCGCCCATTGTTCGCCGGAAGCCAATTGGGGCAATGTCTGAATCAAATTCATAGAAGCTTTAGGCTGAATTCCCATCAGTCCACCTGTTATTCCTTCAATCATACCGTAAGACGCCTCAGGATACTCGTTTCTTCTATGATTCCTTAAAGTATAAATCATCTCATAAGCTTTCTCAGGCATCCCATATTTGTATAATAACAAAGGTAAATGAGATAAATTCTCTACATTATTCTCAGCTTCCAAGACTCTATCAATTGTTATTTGGGATTTTGCAGGCGTCTCTAATGCATCAAACCAAACATAATAAGTTTCACCTGCCATAGGAATATCATTCCTTACGAATCTACCCTCAATTGACGACCAGAATAAATTGAAATGATGTTCTTTACTATTCCAAAATTTATCATTAATAAACGACTTATATTCCAGCGCTTTATTTTTAAAAGACTCAACTCTTTCTGTATCTCCTTTTATAGACAACATTTCACTATATGCATTAAAAGCAGCATAAATCGAAGCTACCAAATCACCTGCCAAACTAAATCCCGATTCGCTTTCAATATAAGAAGGGATGCCTCTGGCTCTGTTAAACTTTGTATCATCACTAAACGGTAGTTTTGTGTTCAAGTGTGTGGGTCTAATCATCAAATTTTCAGGTTCCAATTTCCACGCTTTTACATATTCATTCAATGTTTTCTCATAAAAGTTTACAAGAACTGGATTATATAAATACTCTTTATCACCAGTCCATTCATACAACCTGTAACAAGCCTGAACTACATCAAAATTAGCGGGTAAATTATACCAAAACTGTTCATCATTAACATAATCTACAGGTGCTGGCAAGTTGTACCTATTTATTTCCCAAAATGTACACCAATCTTTAGAAGCAGAAATATTCTCAGCAAACCTCATCAACATATTATAATTATGATTCGAAAGTCGTAAAATTTCACCTCCAATACTCTGATGAGCAATATCTCTCATGCAAAAAGCTTCTCTGTTTGGCAGTGCAGCTTCATACCAAAGTCCAACTGGATCAGTACAGTCATGAGCAAAGCTTAGTGCAGTTTTTTTTGACCAGTTAAAGGCCTCATTTAGCTCACTTACAGATGACGAAAAAATAAGCTCGGGCTCTTTCGTTAATGCAACTATGCAATTAAAAACACTTAAATATATTAAAATACTTTTCTTCATATAATTTAAAATAAAGGCTCATTTTAAATCGATTTAAATCGTACACTCTCAATAATCATCAAATTTAAAATGAGCCAAAATATCGCAATTTATATTATAACTTACTGAATCTTGTCATAACTAGGGTTTTGTTCTAACAAGTTATTTTTCCTGATCTCATCATTAGGTATTGGAAATAGATAATGTTTAGGCGAGATAAAAACTCTATCATCCACTTTAACTATAGTATATGATTTAGTACCATCAGCTTTCTTAACTATTTTAATACCGTGTACATCAATATTCTCAGTTATCTCGGCAATCTTCCATCTACGTACATCAAAGAAACGGTGCTCTTCAAATGCAAGCTCTATTTTACGTTCATGCTGAATTGCTTTTAATAGTCCATCACCACTTGCTGTAATATCAGGTAAAACATCATTGGCTCCATTTCTAGCCCTTTCTCTTACTAAGTTGATATACCTTCTAGCCTCTTCTTCATCACCAACATGAAACATAGCCTCTGCATAATTTAACAATATTTCTGCATAGCGCGAGTATATCCATGGCTGTCCACCTTTATCCGTCCAAGGTGCTTTTAAAGACTCATCCATAAATTTGCGAATAGTATAATGAGTTTTAGAGTGATTCCAATTATCAGTACCAAATTCACTATCTTTTCCACCCGTTTTACCATCCTCATTAATCCAAAACTCAACTTCATCATCTCTGAATATCTGACCATCATAAACAACCGAAGCGTAAAAACGAGGTTCTCTACCAGCCCACGGATTGTTAGTTGCCTCAGCATACATAGAAACATCCGGCATAGATCCATCTGTCATTTCGTAACTATCTACCATAGATTGAGTAACACAAGTTGCAGAATATCCAGTCCAACCATTAGGAGTATTTTGCCAATCATAATTATTTGAATATTCATTTGTGTATAATCTCTGAAAAATAATTTCAGGACTATTACTATTAATAAATAAACCTTTATAATCACTATCAAGTTGATATACACCCAAATTCATAACCTCTTTAGCAGCATCAGCAGCAGCTTGCCACTTCGATATACTATTAGTTGTGTTCCATAACGGACTTGCTGCATAAAGCAGAACTCTCGACTTCATTGCCAGGGCTGCACCTTTGGTTGCTCGACCAAAATTGCTGCCTGTCCATCTCTCTGGAAGTAATGTTGCAGCTTTAGAAAATTCCGACACAACAAAATCAACACATGCATCATAGCTATCTCTAGGAATCATCATGTCTTCATCATCCAATTCAAATGTAGTTGTGATCAGAGGCACACCGCCATATCTATTTATTAGTTCCATATAATAATAAGCCCTAAAGAATGTCATTTCGCCAATTAGCCTATTTTTCTCATCCTCACTACCCGGCAATTTATCTACGTTATTAAAAAACACGTTACATGCTCTTATATAACCATAGTATGAGTTCCATATCCCAAAACTTCCAAATTGATCAGGAGTCATCTGACCTCTTGTGATAGTCCATGCACCACCCCAGTTAAAATTATTGTGAGACTCATCCGAAACAAATCGAAGTGCCGTACTATTAAAACCATTAACAGGTAATATGTAATTTCTAGTAACATATGCTTCTGTTAATGCAAGGTCAGAAAATACACTATTCTCTGTATATGAGTCTAGTGGCTCAATTTCCAAGAATTCACAAGATGCGAATAAACTTGATATTACTATAATTAAGACAAATATTTTATTTGTTATATTTTTCATACTAAATACTTTAAAGTAATTAAAAACTAATATTAACACCAAGAGTATAAGTTCTTTGTTGAGGATAGTAATGACCCGCATTTACCGAACTAGTCTCAGGATCTAAAAATTTAATTTTATCTATAGTGAATAAATTATCACCTTTCAGGAATATCCTAAAAGCACTTACTTTATCTTTATTCGTCATTTTTTGTGGCAATGTATATGATAACACTACGTTTTTTAAACGAATAAACGATGCATCATAAAGCCAGAAATCAGAATATCTAGTATTCATGCCATCATCCTTGTTAAATGCACGTGGATATTTTGCATTTGGAGTTAATTCAGCCGAAACCCATCTATTATCAAATAGCTCTTGATAAGTATTATACGAAACCGGAATAATCATTTGTTTAACTTTCGCTTGACCACTCCATAGTACGTCTAAGTCAAAGTTTTTCCATGATCCACCCATATTCAAACCAAAAACTATTTGAGGTATATTACTAATATAATCTCTAACCTGATCATTACTTGTAATACTTCCATCACCATCCACATCAACATATTTTATATCACCTGGTATTGTCCCGGGGAAATGTGGAGTAGATTCAATTTCCTCCAAAGATTGATAAATACCATCTGTCTTATACATCAACCATGAGTCGATGGGGTATCCCGTTCTCCTTTGCCATTCAGTTGTATTAGCAGCCTCATCAAAGAAAACTATTTTATTTTTTGCATAAGTTAAATTTGCGCCAAAATAATATTTAAAATCTTCTACTTTCTGTTTATAATTAACAAAAAATTCAAATCCTTGATTACTAACCTCCCCAATATTCTGATCAGGAAGCGTTAAACCTGTATAAGAGGGTATAGAAGCCATTTTCTTTGTAAGAATATCCTTTCTGTTCTGCTTAAAATATTCAACTGAAAAATTTAAAGATTGATTGAATAAAACTCCTTCTAATCCAATATTT
>JBAZIG010000131.1:0-4388 GCA_041651955.1 Minisyncoccota bacterium
CTTTTTGATCCTGCAATTGTTGCAATAACGTATTTGCCTCCTTGCTTTTTTGGACCAAATCTTCCAATTTGGCCTGATTTTTTTGTATGTCAATATGTTCTGCGTCGAAACGAAAAGTTGGTCTCAGTACTTTTTCTCGTTGTCTTGTGAAATTATTTCTTAAATCATCAAGTTGAGGAATTAATTCTGCCAGATTTTCTTTTAATTTTTCTCTATTTTCTTTATATGCATTTAAATCGTATATATCATATCTTGAATCAAATAATGAACCGTTATCCTTTCCGATGTATGTAGTCAGTTCTGTTTCGTTTATTTCAACATCAGAAATGGTTTTTAATAAAAAATTATTGTTTCCACTCCTATATGTCTTGTTTGCCATATAGTCATAAGGGATATAACAATAACCTTTATCCCCCCATTTGTTTCCCCATGAGTTCCTGACTATAAAGCACTTTTCTTCGTCAGAATAACCTACACATAGCATAGCGTGTGTTCCATGTTTATCCGATAATATGTCTTCATTTTCCGGTAAGGGGACAAAACCCTTGGCTTCCGCCAATTGAAATGATTTATACAAATTTAATCCGAAAATAAAAGGATATCCAAGTGCCAGACACTTTTTCATAAGTTCAAGGTCAGTGTCAAAAAATTCAGCTTTTATAACTTTGTAATTTGAGGCTTCTTCATAAGCTTCTCCAGAAGGTCTTTTGTTTACATTTGAAGGATTATAGTTCCATGTGCTTTCCAAACAGACTCCTTTCTCCATCATACTTTCGGTGCAGGAAGCAACATGGGAACCATTATCTGTGTCAGCTATACCATCTTTTTCTCTTCCATTGTAGTATACAAACAAACGGCTGAAATCTTTATCTTTCTGTGATCCCCTCTTAATTAGATATTCATAGGCTCCTACCAATGCATTAGCAGTGCAACTGCCTATATCTGATTGATTTTCAACAGATGTTAAAAATGGTCTTAAGTCAATAATTTTTGGTATAGTACCATTTATTATTGGAGTGAAAGGGCTAATTTTCTCAGATATGGGACCATCAAATCCTTTTATCCCGGAAATATTTACTTTTCTGCCATCGATCGTGAAATAAAGATTTTCTTCGTTAGATTCTATTTCGGTAACACTTTCAATTTTCCCAAAAAGACTCAACTCAAGAGATTCGATTTTTCTAAGTAATTCTTCAGATTCTTCCTGTTTGACTCGAATCCTTTTTTCTAGAGTTTGAATAGCTTCCAGAGATATGATCTCCTCGTCCGATAGATACTGTTTGTAAAATTCTGCAATTACCTCTCTTGCTGTTCTCAAGTTAAGCGGATCAATAGTCGCCTCTCCTTGAAAGATATGCGGGTCGTCTTTGCCCAAAAGTGCATAAGTCAGTGCATATGCCTTTTTAACTCCGTATAGACCATTGTTTAAATATGATTTAATAGCTTGTGTAATTGTTTTTTTGCTATCATCAATACTTTGGGCAAAATTTCTGGCCAACGAAACCAGGTATGTACTTCGGAAATATCCGCCGGGTGTGTTTTCATAATGTTCTTTTTGCTGTTCAAGTGCACTAATCATCGAATCAACCGAATCTTCCTTAAGACGGAACACATCCGGTATATTGTTTTTACTAAAGGACAAATAATTCAAATCCTTTTCCAGTAACTTGTATTGATCAGTCCAAGCAAGAGTTTCTATAAGACTGTCCAGATCTGTAAAAAATAGATTTCTGTCTTCAGGGGATTTGGTTTTTTCAAAGAACTCATCAATGCATTTTGTGATATAACGATTTTGAAAATGTTTGTTAAACCTGTATTTTTTGTATATAAATGTACTGAAACCCCAAGAACTGAAAAATGCAGGTTTCATGCGATAATCTGTAATCAAAACACTTCGAAGGTCCACTGGTGTCTGATGATTAAAAAAAGACATCTTTAGAAACTCTTGAAGTGAAGGCAATAGAGCTGTAAATGTACCTAGGATTTGATTATTCTGATTAATGCCTGATAATAAAACAAAACTGTTAATGAGATCTCTTTTTTCAGATAAGATCTTTTCACATTCTGAAAGACATGCATAGGTGCGTATGTAATAATTTTCATCATTTGGTTCAACTTCTTCCAAATCCGGTAGTAGGCCAATAATATGATAGTTATATCCCGGGATACCAAGGTTAAAAAAAACCTCATGTAAAAGAAACGGTAAAAAGGTAGATTGTGACGGCTTATATAGAGGGAGAATAACCAGTATGTTAATATTGTCGGCGATTTCTATTTCAGGTAGATTTCTTTTTATATCTAAATCATCTACTCCCTTACTTATAGAATCTATGGATTGGCCAAATAATTCTCTTATATTATTCTCAATTTTATTAAGTTCTCCCCATAGAGTTGTTATATCCCATTTGTTTTTGTTTGCCTCAGTTTTAATAAATGAATTGCAATTACCAAAACAGATCTTACAGTCGTCATCGATGCTTATTGGTGCGATCTTTCGCATGAGTAGATTGGCATGATCTTTCCCATAAGTTAGAAGCAACTCTTTATTCAATTCATCAATAAGATTCTCAGTAATAGTCGGGATACTTACCAGAACGGTACGTTTTATCGTAGCACACATTATGTAAATTTTCAGGAAATAAAATCTGATATATCGGCAGCTTGGAGAAAACGAAACTCTTCCATAACTAATTTTCGTGTATTCTCATTGGCTTTACTATTGTAAGTGTTTTTTGCCAGGTTGTGGTTTGAGTAAGTGCTAATATAAAGGTCACCTGTATATTCCTCTTTAAGTTCCTTTAGTTTCTCCCGATATGTTCTTTGATCATCCTTAATTTTTTGTTTGATTCTTGGGAGAAGATCATTGATTAATCCTTGTTGACACCTGAACATTTCATAAGCTTCAACGCGGTTTGTATCTAGATCTACCATTGTTCTATCACCCGTGGATGTATATACAGCGTATTTACCGTTTTTAGGTTTTGTAATAAATTGCATTGCTGATGTTCCTTTTTTCTCTTTTTCTACTTGTGAAACAAAAAATGCTAGTACCCAGGTTGTCATAACATCATCTTCATTTTTCGGGAAAATTGAATAATTATGTTTCATTATTACATCACCCCAGAATTTATTGGCATATCGGATTTTTTCAGGTATGGTATTCTTTTTGCTTTCCATATCAAATTGATATCCCTCAAAATTTTTGATTAGAAAAGCTGGAACTGCAGATTCATAAGAACTAACAATTATTTTATTCGGGTCATTCGTATTTGATAATTCGGGAACCCGTCCATGGAATGAAAATACACTTCTTAGAATGTCTCCGGGAGATAACTTATTTTGTACTCCATGTGTACTATAAATCTCAACTTCTAACGCTTTGTTTTTGTCGATTATTGCAGGATGGTTAACGTCAGAAACCCCTATTACATAGTTTATTGCATTATCAATGCCGGTATAGTTGGGATTTAATCTCCTCAAAATTTGTGTGGCATTTTTCAGTGACTTGAAGTGTTCCCTTACTTTTTCTTCAGGCATATCTTGAAGTACATCTAAGATAGTAGTTTCATTATAATCTTTAGTTTTATCTAATTTTTCGCAATAATCTGTTATGGTTGCATATAATTCTTCTGAATCCAGCACCTTTTCGAATACATAATTGGAAAGATTAATATTTTTCAAAAATATCTCAATATCTGCATCTTTTGATCGAGAGTCCATTTTTGATATGTAATCTGGAGTTAAATGAATCGTAAATGGATGCATAGGATTCTTGCTTTTTATCCTTTGAATTTCTCTCGCAGTATTAACAATTACTTTTCTGAGGCGTATTTCAAAATCAGTTGTTTTTTTAAGGAGATTTTCTGTCAGCTCGATAATTTTTCTATATAAAGCTATTGCAGCGTTTCTTAGTTCTACCTCATATAGATTCTCTACCTCGGTATTAACGGCAACAACGTATTCATCACATGCGTATTCAATAGCTTTGGCTCTGTTTCTAAAAAAATTAAACCGGGAAATACTCGCTGCATCCTGAATCTCCGTAAGGAGCATGTCGTAACCGGCTCTTATGTCTGTAATCTTTTGTTGATATCGTTCTTGTTCAATACTTAATTCATCGATCATTCCTTTAAACCTTCCTATAAGTTCAGGAAAAACTTGTTTGATATAATTGAGTCCGCTGATAGTATTAATTTTATTCTTTGCCAATGTTTCAATATTGCTAATGCTTCTTTCAATAAGTTGATCTAAACTTCCCCCTGATTCATTCAGGGATGTCAAGTCTTTTTGGATCATGCGTATGTGGGCATCGCGTTTGGATCTTATGGCAATTTGTGTGCTTTCATCAAACTCATGAACTCCGGAAAAGTGTGATTTCTTTTTTGATG
>JBAZIG010000132.1:0-4363 GCA_041651955.1 Minisyncoccota bacterium
TTTCGGGACTTTGCAGCCCGCCCGGTCACAGGTGGTCAAGGATCTGCTGGAAGAAAATGGGAAGACGGTTGGATACCTCACCGGTTATAGCATTTACAACAGCCTGGGGCTAACCACACAGCTCAGTAATCTCATCCAGATCGGCAAGAATGTGGTTCGTCCTGCTTTCAAACGAGGCCAATACACTATCTCCTTCATCAAGCAAAACAACATCATCACCAAAGAGAACATTATGTTGCTGCAGATCCTGGATGCGATCCGCTACATCCAAAAGATTCCCGATACCACAATCAGCAAATCCGGCAAACGGCTTTCGGTTATTCTCAAGAATCTTCCCGATACTGAAAAGTCTACCCTGGTCCGACTGGCCTTGAAATACCCACCTTCTGCCAGGGCTTTACTGGGTACGCTTCTTGACACTATTCAGTCCGATGCTCTTTCCCGGCCGCTTTACGATTCCTTGAATCCTATTACCAAATACAAGCTGCCGGGTCTTAAAGTTGCGTTCCCGGTAGCCGATAAATGGAATTTCTCATGAATCTGCTATTTCTCACTCTTTTGGAACACGACAAGATGATGTTCGATGAACCAAAGGGGTGGACCAGCAGGTCCATAGCTGAATCTCCATTGATACGCAATTTTAATTCCCTATGGAGCAAATTAAAGGAACAGTACCAATCTGAGTTATCCGCCCTGGCCTATCGTCCTATTCCCAATGAAAAGGACGTAGCTCAAGCATTCATCCGACTATCCCAGCGAATTGTATGATTTCAACGAAGGTCAGGTAGATATTTTATCTGATTTATTCAGTATTGACACAAGTTGTCAAACGGTTGAGATACTTTTGGTCCATTATCAATTTATTTACGTCCAAATTTTATGTTATGATGAAAAAAGTATTAATGATTTTGGCAGTGTTACTGCTGGCATTTTCTTGTGAAAAAGAGGGAGATATTGAATTATCCAAGGCTGATTTGGTGGGGAAATGGAATGTGACAAAAATCACCTTGAATGGCGAAACAACTGAATTGACATCTGGTGCAATAATGCTTGAATTGAAAAGTGATGGCAAGTATTACGTGGATTTTTTAGGTGACAGTTATGTCGGAACATACACTGTCGGAGGAAGTACAGTGACCGGTGTATCTGGTTCTGTAACGGAATATTTTGAGTTCACGTCACTGTCCGGTAACAAAGCTAAGATTGATTACAGGAATTCAGAAGGTGATATCTACAAGTTCGAAGCAGTGAAAATTTAATTTAATTTAAGCGGGGTTTGTCCCCGCTTTATATTTCTATCTTCATGAACAAGGTAGGAGTAAATTCATGTCGATTGTTTCTGTGACCAGAATAGTGTCTATCTGTCTGATGAAATATGAGAATCCCCCCGGCAAAAACAGCTTATCCAATAAAAACCGTTCTCAACTGATAAATGGAACATAATCGTATTAATATTATGTTATTTAGCCATATAATAATTTTTTATCTGTGATCTTTTTGTGACTTCTGATAAATAAAGTTACATTTACTGAAATATTTTCTGTTTATTCTTTTGTTCAACCGAAAAATATGTACCTTTGCGGTACTTAACTTAAAAGTGAAGGCTAAGAGATATTTTACACTGGAAATCGTAGAGCAAACGGACAAAGTAACGGTATATTCCATTCTTTTCGATGACGAGGAGGAGAATGAGTTTATGAAATTCATTAATAAATACAGTGGCATCTCTTCTTTCATTCATGACGTCCAAAGGATAACCTATTATATTGAAAAGATTAAGGAAAATGGAGTGCTGGAACGCTATTTTAGACCGGAAGGAAAACCTGCTCAAAATATTAAGGCTATTCCGGTTGAAACCAACAAACTTCGTTTATATGCGATACGACTATCTGATAACATCCTTATACTGGGAAATGGTGGACACAAAAAAACAAGAACCTACAATGAGGACCCTCAATTGTATGAATGTGTTGAACACTTGGCTCAATTATCTTTTATCCTACAACTTAAAATTGAAACAGGTGTTATTAATTTAGAGAGTAATAAGTTATCTGGAGATTTGTCTTTCTATTTTAAGAGTAATAGTTGATATGAAAAAAAACGCAATACTTGAGTCCATTCGTCAAAAAACGCCGGCATACATTAAACGAGAGATTGATCTTTCCTTTTTCATTGTGGATAGAATTTCTGAGATTCTTCAATCAAAGGGAATGACCCAGAAAGATCTTGCTGATTTACTTGGTAAGAAGGAATCGGAAATAAGCAAATGGATGACTGGGACCCACAATTTTACAATCAGAAGTATTGCCAAGATTGAAAGTGCGCTGGATGTATCTATATTTGATATAGAGAAGAAACAACCTGATAGCGAAGTTCACAAAGCAAATACGAGCGATTTCTTAACCATACTTCTTAAAGATAGGCATTCGCAGAAGCATAATCCTATCATCAAAAGAAATCTTGATTTGACTCTCATGTCCCAATAACGATGGCCTTAAAAGAAAATATGAACTCCAAGAAAAAAGGTAATAAAGAGATTAAAGTCAAAATATCAAAGATTATTGAGACCAGTTTTTTTATAGATTTACCACTCTTAAAAAGTGATGAAATTGAAACATTCCATGCAAACTTTGATGTGGAAGTTGGTTTTAATTTACCCGACAATGTGGAGGGGAATATTTTTGAGATCAAGACTGTGGTTCGATACCATCATATTCCTAAACATGATGGAGTTGAGCCGGCGATGAATAAGATGAAAAAAAAGGTATTGGAATTAAGTACCTCAAATATTTTTGAGTTTGACGAACTGAAACAATATTTCTCTTTTCATGAAAGTGGCCTTGAAGATAAATTTGATGTTCTTCCCATTTTGTTGAATATTTCCATTGGCTCATTAAGGGGTTATCTAGTTGCTAAAACAGTAGGTACCTGCTTGTCGGATTATCCTCTTCCGATCATCAATATTGATGCTTTTTTGAAACAAAACAATGATGTAAACAAAAATGAAGAGGATATTTCTTCTTCAATAACTGACTGATTTTTTAATGTAAAACCTTTATCTCTGATTGAACATCACTCTGAATTCCCCCCCCGGCAAAAACAACCTTTACATATCAAAATCCTTCAGAATAAATATTCATCTATTGGAATATCAAATTCCGCTGTTCAAATCATTCGGTCACAAAGGCAAATGGGGGAGGTCTGGGGTGTAAATTCCATATTCGTACAAACAAACATCGCCAATTTTTCAAACAGATAAACCTCTCAATCCCCCATTTACCCCTGTTCCCCTTACCCGCAAAGGCTGTTTTTGCCTTACCGGTAGTGAAATCCATCTACCATCTTCTGTTCCTTGCAACATTCCCCGATTGTCCGTATTGCACCGTAAGCCCTTTCATGCACCAGTCCAAATCCGCACCGTAATACCTGCTCCAAACCGTAACCCGATCATGTACCGGTCTCCCCGTTTCCCATCCGAAGCCGGTTTTTCATCGCCCCATCTCCACCCCCGTCCCACAAAGTCCAACCGGAACAGGTTATAAGGTGTTCGTCAATCGCTCACTTAGTTCACAAAACATGTGTGCAAGGGCAAGCAAGTGGCTTGAAAAAAATCTCCACCTTTTGGAGATCCGCCTGCGGCTCCTCTCTTTCAAAAGGTAGTATTTTTTTCGCCACCCTTGCACACACCGCATCCACACTTAGCTCTTGCGCTCCCACTCACTTCGCTACCGTTCCTCTCAGCTGCAATGTGATTTGCATCTACAACCCAACAGCGTTCCCAATCACAGCCAATCTCAGGTCGCTTCGTTTGGTGCTCATCGCTGCGTGGCTGCTTGTTTTGTTGCACAACGCTCGCTCAATCCTCACTCGTGGCTACTCTTGCCCCCTTTAACCCCAATAAGGTATTCGCTTCGCTCATACATTATTTGAAAGGGGGCAACCGCCACTCAGTGTTTCTGCTCGCCTGCGGGTCGCTCAGGCTAATCGGGGTGTCACACTTTTTGTAAATCTACCGTCCCACCACATCACCGGTCTCCCTTTCTAAACAAGTCGCTTTGCCATATTCATTCCACTCGCTCCCTCTCCGCCCGACCCTCATGCTTCGGGTCGGACCGGCTCCTCCTCTCGCTCCATTCACATCGCATCGCTCTCTCGGTTCTGCACCTCCGCGTTAATGCAGTGCTCGCTGCGGCTCTCTCTCTGTCGGCAGCCGACCCTCATGCTTCGGGCCAGGCTGCCTCTGCCGTTCGCTCCGCTTGCACCGCAACGCTCCCAGCGATTACCACCGCCGCTATTGCCGTGTGTGTTTCGTTCTCTCCGTCGATTACCGACCCTCATTCTTCGGGTCGGATAATCGCCTGCG
>JBAZIG010000133.1:0-1206 GCA_041651955.1 Minisyncoccota bacterium
ATCACTATCTATTTTATTTTCGTCAATAGCTATATCAGCCATGCGGTGTCCTTTGGGATTATCAAACATACCCGTATATGCCACCTCTATTTTATCTTTATTTGTAAGCGTAATGCCCAGTGCCGTGCGCACATTGTGTGAGTTGTTTTTATTGATGCCTTTGTTTTTTTCCTTTATGTAATATAGTTGGTTATTTACTGTATGGTCATTGGTTTTATCTTCGCGGTTCTCTATTTCAGTGTATCGGTCAGAGTAAAGCGCATCGAATGTAATGTTCTTTCCTAAATACAACAAACTAACACGTCCATTTCCACTTGCATGGGTACGCTGTTGGTATTCACCGGCTATTTCTCCCTGCCATATATTCTCGGTCTCTTCGTCAGCCGTTTGTTTCAACACCACATTGATGGCAGCACCTCTTATGTTGTATTGTGGCGGAGCACTGTGCATTATTTCCACATCTTCCACGCGCGATAGAGGAATACTTCTCAGCAGGTTCATCAATTGCTCGTAGCTCATTGATGTTTTTTGCCCGTTGAGTAATACGGTCATCCCACTTGTTCCGATAAGCATCAGGTTTTCGCCCTGCTCTACTACGCCCGGAATTTCTTTCAATGCATCGTATGCATTTGTTACTGGTTTGTTCTTTAGCAACGAAGGCACATGATAGATAAGTTTGCCTTGATCCACTTTTAAGGCTGGACGTTCACCTTCAATCACCACCTCATCCAAATATTCTGATGATGGTTGCAAAACAATGTTTTGGAAAGCTTGCGTCTTTACACGTCGCGTTTCGTATCCCAACATGGATATTTGCAGAAATGTGTTTTCTATCTCATTGCTAGTAATTGTAAAATTGCCCAAACTATCCGTAACCGAACCACCAATAAGTGTTGTGTCGGGCAGTGAATATAGGGCAACATTTACATATTCAATTGGATTGCCAATGTTGTCATTGACTGTGCCCTTTATTTGGGATGATATGGGTAAGGCAACAGATATCAGAACAATTAGGAGAAGAGGTAATTTGTGTTTCATATTGACTCTTATTTGTGTTATAAATCAAATTGTGTTGTAGCGCAAATTCTATTTCACAGACTTAATGCCTTAAAGAAGCGCACGTTATTTCAATTTACTTTTTTTTATAAAACTTGGGAGTAGCAAAATAGACATTTTGCCACTTGCGTGTCCACATATTAAATTCGC
>JBAZIG010000133.1:1216-3829 GCA_041651955.1 Minisyncoccota bacterium
CCCTCCATAATAAGAGCTAGGGGCAAAGGGCGAATGCATGATTGCCCCAGCATTAACATTGTTTTGGGCGTTAGTTGAGTAACTTCCGTAAACATTCAGTCGGAAGTTTTCAGCTATGGGAATATAGGTGGATGCATCAATAGTAAGGTTGTTGTACATACCGCTGTAATCTCTGTATTTAGATGCCGTACTACCAATATTTATAAACCAATCTTCGGTGGGTTGAATTCTGAAGGTTGCTGTAGCTGTATTTACTGTAGATATTCCCGGAACATTGTTTTGCCCATGATTCAAATACAATTTACTGTAGTCGCCTATTGAATAAGCATTAGGTGGAAGAATATTAAAATTTTCTGTTGGCTTTAACAGAGGTTTATACGAAGGTATCTCATACTGAGAAGATAAATCAATCTTAAAAGGAACATCCATCCCCATGTTCGATTTTATGGATTGTTGCAATAGCTTTTGCTTGAGATTATCTTTCATATCAAAAGCATATTCATGCTGCTGCAACAGATGAATATTTAATGAGTCTCCTTTTAACTTCTGAGAATAACTAGGAGAAATATAAATCATATTTACTATCAATATTAATAGCAACTTAGTTTTGGTTATTGATTGTAAGGTTTTCATAATTATTACCTATGTGTACATATATTTTGTGTTAATAACGGTTATATTTTCTTCAAAGTGTTTACTTGAATATAGTAATCCCTCTTTATTTAAATCTTCCAATAAGCTTTTTAATTCTATTTTATCCGTCTTTAAATAAGAGGATAAATATTCTATTGATACAACATTTTTATTACAGAGACACAAGATATCCCAATGCACAGAAGTATTTGTATCAAAATGTAGTTCATTTATTTTTTCTCTATTTAATAATTCCACGTATACAATAAGATTGCCATTCTTAATTAATTTATATTCATACAAGGAATCTAAATAATGTGATTCTACTTTTTTAAAAATATCCCAAATAGGGTTAAATGATAAATTTAAAAAATCAAAAAGATGAAATTTGTCTTCATCTTTTATGTAATTCTCAGGAAGGAATTCTAAAAATGAAGATATCTTCCATTCTTCAATATTATATTTTCCCTCCAACTTAAAATATCTGGATGAACTAGTGATTGATAAAGTAGAATGATTATGCTCTAATAAGTTTCTTCTTAAGAAGAAACGCAAGTATATAAGGTTATCTATACTTTCATATATATCTTCCGATTTTTCTTCCAAAAGATTTCTAATAATATTTAATCCTGTGATTTTAATTTGAAAATAGAAAGACCATTTAATGAATAATAGATTACTTGCAAAAGTGTTTTTTTTATCTATTTTTTTTAAAAGCTCATTACTGGGTGATTCATATCCTATTTGAAGACTTCTAAAATTGGCCAATTTCATTTTTTTTATTACATCATATTCTATATTTTTAGTAATTATTTCAGCCATAAATATTTCGAACGTTGGATTGTTTTTTCTAAAAGTAATAATTAAATCCAATAAAAGTTCAAATGAGGGAAGATCGTTTCCGATTGAGTCGTTATCTAAAAAGACAAATTTATTTATATTATGTGATAAAAGATAATGTTCAATTTCAATAATAACATTCTCGGGCGATTTTTTTCTGAATTTGTATCCTGTATTTAAAAAACAAAAATGGCATTTATTCCAATGACAACCCCTGCCAGTCTCAACAGGAATTCTAATTATTTCATCTAATTTGTATTTATCAGTATAGCTAAAGTAATCAGAATAGTTATTTATCAATTTCTCATCAAGGTTTGAAAACTTATTCCGTTTGTTACTTTCTCTCAATGTTTTATTTTCTCTATATATCAAATTGGGAACATCTTCAAAGTAATTTGAGTGTGACTGTAATTTATTTAGAAGTTGTAAAATTGGATATTCTCCTTCTCCCCAAATTGCAAAATCGAAGTTTTTAAAATTATTCAAATATGCAAAAGCTGATTTTTTTGTTCCAAATCCACCAATAATTATTTTTAAGTTACTATTAAGTATCTTTATTTTCTCAATTAAGATATTTCCTGGAATCCATTGGTAGAATTGATATGATATTCCAACACACTCATAATCATTGAGTGCTAAATTATTTAATTCCTTATCAAAAATAGCGTCTATCTCTTTAGTATAAGTAATTAACTTTTTTCTTAAGAAATGTCTACCTTTTATATGGAATTGAGGTTTCTCAAAAATAATTCTTGAAATAATCTTATCAATCAAATCTTCATTCTTTTTCTTAACAGCAATATATGCATTAAAAGGAAGTATGTTTAAAGATTCATCTTCAGAAACACGATTCATGAAACGAAAAAAATCTTTTTGGAAAGTATTGAAAATAATATTCCAATAAACAATATCAACAACATATCCATGTCTCTCTAAATGCGTTTTAATAACGGTTAAACCAGGAGAAGGCATTCCTACTAAAGCAGGGGGCATACAATTTAACATTATTTTTTTACTCATAATTTTTTATTTTCATATAATTAGGTTGCTATTATTGTGCTAAGGGTTTGTAATGAAATAAGTTGACTGTTTGAAACGAAGCTATTTTATTCGTTAACAACTTGAAAATTCTGCGAATAG
>JBAZIG010000133.1:3839-4282 GCA_041651955.1 Minisyncoccota bacterium
GCTATTAAATGAATTTTCAAGGAAGTTAAAGGACAAAAGAGCAAGTTTAAAGCGTCAAGTTATTTCGGCACAATCCCTAAACTGAAACTTATTCATTTTTATTTAAATGAATAATCCTATAACACCTATTTGTTATAAGTTAGAAAATATCTAAATTTTTCCACTAATACAACCTAATTATTCGTCATTATCAAATTGGAATGCCTACTTTAAGTCCAGTATACATAATTGGAGGGTCGTATACAGGAGCTACTGGCTCGTTATTACCTCCTCGCGTTTTGGATAATTCTGGTAAACTTAGATTATCTAAGTGTTTTAGAATATCATCATCATTTGCTAATTTTATTTTTCTCATGTAATATATGATGTTTTTATTTTTCTCTACTCATTCGCTTTTCGAAATCCGCGTCCATTATTCCATACAGCTTCCCGATAATTTGTAT
>JBAZIG010000134.1:0-4255 GCA_041651955.1 Minisyncoccota bacterium
TATTGACTTTTTCGGACAAGAGCTATGGCTTGTTCCTTGTTGATGATATTCCGGTATTCGACTTGCATTTTTTCCTCAATGCTGCCGTCTTCTTTCGGATACAATATTCTCCACTGGGCATCTGACAACATAAATTCAGCCATCAGTTTACAGGCTGTTTTTTGTTGTCCTGTACCACCTGCGTCGCAAAAAACAAAATATGCATTTGAAAATTTTTGCAACAGTTCCAAATAGAGTTTTTGGTAAAACTGCATCAGAAAATTTTCGTCAGTCACATTACCAGTCAATTCTTTTAGCTCAATGTCTGTAATTTGGTACTTTTCCGATAGTAACCGCTTAATAACCTCTCCTTCGTATAACGTATCCTGCCCATTGTATGCCTTATCTTGCTGATTAGAAACAACGATAATAATTTTTGCAGGCTTAACATCAGTCTGCTTTAAAACCGTATCCAAAATATTAAGTTGGATGTTTTCCTTTTCGTTCTCATAATTATCCAATAGTTGATTGGTCCAATCACGGAAAGAGAATTGCTTAACGCCTCTACCTTCTTTTAATTCCAATGTAGAATATACTTGCCCTTTGTACTTAATATTACGGTTGCCGATATTGGTAATAAGGATTTGCATAAATTATTGAATTATTTTCTGTTCAATATTTTGACAGCGTTTAATAGATTTATTTTTTTTTGGATCACCATCGGTTTTCCATGACTTTTCAGAAATCAGTTTTTCTTTCAACCACTGGAAAAAATCTTTTGTAAGTTCGGAATTTTGTAATGAATCATTGATCAACTCGCCCGTAATACCATTTTGATATTTTTCTTTTTCTCTATCATCGGGTGAAAGATTTGCCAACCGTATTTCTTCTGCTTTCTGGGCGGCTTCACGTTCGGCATTCTCTTTTGCAAGTCGTTCTTTTTCTGCTTTCTCTGTCTCCAAACGCTCTACTTCAGCTCTTGCTTTTTCTTTCTGAATCATCTGTCTTTCTTCAGCAATTTTTCTACGTTCTTCTTCCTGTTCAGCTTTTCTGTGAGTTAAATCTTGTTCATATTGTGAAACTTCTTCATCAGTCATAACGCGAAGTTTCACAAAACCCATTAAAGAAAAAGTGTCATTTGTCTGACATGCAATTTTACGGGATTTATATTTTGGTGCTCCGGCGTGGTGAGTACGATTTCTATCTCCTGTTTCCCATTGACCAGTATTCTTATAATCTTCAAACTGCCAATCACCTGTAATAGAATGAAATCCCGAACCGGCAGACATTTTCAATATACAGATAGAATTATCAGCAGGTACTTGACTTTTAATTGAATTCAAACTCTCAACAATCCTATCGGTTTTATTTGTAGGGTACACCTTAAAGAAATCAATCTCCTTGTCAATGTATTCAGTTGTGTGCTTGTTGATTATCGTAAAGAGTTTTTTGATGTCAAGGAGTTTATGTTTATATTCCCTGTATCTTTCAATTTTTTCATTAAACAAATCTGAGTCCGACAACATCACAGAACATACGCTTTTCTGATTGGGCAGGATACATTCGTATAAAGTGTTGAAACCACCTGGTTGAAAATTTGCATTTGTATGATTGCCTGAATGTTTCCAACCACCTTCCCAATTATCATCGACCCTATGTAAATTAAAAATCTTTGTATTAACCAATGCCGTTTCTCCAAACTCCGAATCAGAAAATTTGATAAAACGCATCAGGTCATCGCCATCTTTAGAGTTACCAAAATATTCTTTTTCACTAAGGTGGCGGGGCTTGTTCCCATTCAACAAATATTCCAGGATCACAGACCTGACTGCCCCTTTGAGCGAACTGCCGGGGATGATCGGGTTGCCCGATAATTCATTTTTTATAAAAGACTTAATTTCGTTTTCACTCTTTGCTGGCAACATCATTACGCGGTCAGAGACAAACTTTAGCTTTCCTTCAATTTTGCGTAAAAGACCGGCGGAATCCTTGTTTGTGAAATAATTAATAAGATGAGCAGGATCAATACCGTTATCGACTAACTTTTTCAGATTCAGCAAATAGAGTTCACCATCTTTCTCAATAAAATCAATGCCTTTTACCCAATCCTTTTCCGCTCCCGCCCCGATAGCCAAGGGTGATAGAACAGTTATTTCAATATGATGTTTATTATTTATTGTATTCATAGAAAACCTTTTATTCAACTATATCATATGAAAAATCAATATTCAGACAACAATAGGCACAAAAAATGACTTGCCATTGCGCCAAATACTATGTCCTACATCAACCACATCTTCTTTATCAGGGGATAAATCAACTATTTTCCCCATAATTTCAACAGTATTTACCATTTTTCTAGAAAAAACTGAACCGTGTGTAAAAGCATAAATAGCATTCTTGCGATATGTGTTGAACGGCGGCGTTGTTATCCAACCGCCACGTCGCGCAAAATCATAGCCAACGTTTTCTCCAGTAAGCATGGTGTTTAATTGTTTCTTTGATTCGGGTATAAACATAGATAGAGAAAGTGCGAATTGCGTATCTTTTTCAATGGGTAGATCAATCACAATATGATCTGTGTCGTATATAAATTGACCGTTACCTACATTCCTGTCTGTTCCAATTCCCTCATATTGTAATATATCCAATGCTGTGTTCAAAAGATTAACGTCACCGCTTACAATGAAATATAGGCCCGAATAATCCTTGAAATAAATCCTATCCATATAAAACGGCGTTGCGTCTTTTATTACGGAGTAATCGCGTGGCACTTTCACGCGAGGTGAGACATCTGACATGATAAATTTCTCGTCAATAACTTTGTCAGTCAGATATTCCGTATTTAAAGAAGCATGTTCAAGAAAAATATCTTCATTGTTAATTACTTTATTAAAGTAATCCACATCAAGCCAGGCAATTCTCTTAATCATTTTAGCATTAACAAGAGGATCTTCAATATTTATATTAATCTTCTTGTAAGGTCTTGGGAAAAATAATACAGTATTGCTTTTAGTATCTTTCTGATAGAAAGGGAAAAGCGAACTTATCGTAAAACCCAGATCGCCGTTCGGGGGGATTGCTTTTCCAATTTTTGCCAAAGACGAAGTTAATGCTGCATACATCGTATCCGAAGCGACAGATTTCAGCGAAATACTGTAATCATCACGGGCATCACCCAAATGTAAAGGAGTTGTGAAGTGTAACTTATAGATTAAAAAATCCTTTTTTATTACATTACAATTTGTAAGGTTCGCCAAGTTTCACTTTTTCATCAAAAGTAATATCCTGAGCTACTAATCCACTAAACTTAATCTGACCGTATCCACGTGAGCCGCTACCGCCAAGATAGTCGTTTTCTAGGGCTGCAATTCCATTTATCAGTAAATTGAGTAAGTCTTCAGCATTATCACTATCCCAAACATTGATAACAAATTCCACATCAAAGGAAACGCCAGCAGGAATACGTTCTATTTGCCGAGGGTGTCCGGCTGTACCTTTTACACGATCAATCACATTTTCCCATTTTGCCTCTGTATAAGGCATATCAAGATTGTCGTAGTTCATTAATTCCTCAGCTGAATTTATGTTCAGATAAGCATCACGAACAATAATTTTTGCGGGACTTGGATTTTTTGCATCGGCACCTCCAAACAGGTTGTCAATTTCCTTGTTACCGCCAACTTTAGCTGTACCTGATATTTGTTCTAACAAACACCGCATTTTG
This sequence comes from Minisyncoccota bacterium, assembly GCA_041651955.1. Lineage (GTDB taxonomy): Bacteria > Patescibacteriota > Minisyncoccia > Minisyncoccales > Minisyncoccaceae > UBA2558. The sequence goes on from JBAZIG010000134.1 coordinate 3,707, forward strand.
CCTTTGAGTGAACTGCCAGGTATGTAAGGTTGTTTGTCTTTTGTAACGATTTTTATAACAGGATTATCGATGCCGCCTATTTCTACGTTTTCGGAACTTCCCCCAATATGCAAACCTGTAATTAGTTCAAGTGTTGTGTTTATCTTTATTTTTTTTATTAACTGTTTCATTGTAATAATCTTTAAAGTCTAATTTAAAAATTTTTAACTTAACTTTTTCTCTTCAGCGGCTTTGTGATATGCTACAATAGCTTCAAAAATTTTTATAAAATTCTTGAAATGTGCTTCCGATTTTACTTCGTCAATAGCAATGCTCATAATTTCATAGAAATCTGTGATTTTTGATTTTTCCTTTGTACGCCCAACTGCATAAGCCAATTTAGGTTTCAGCAAAACAAAATCTGTTTCGTTGTAACCTTTCATTTGTTGGCGTTTAACTTCGCCAAAAAATTTACGCAGTTGATTGGTGGTAAGTTTGGCTACTTCAATTTTGTATCCATTCTTCACATCTGTTCCCAAATAAGAGCCAAATTCTTTTGCAAACTCAACC
>JBAZIG010000135.1:0-4218 GCA_041651955.1 Minisyncoccota bacterium
TCAATTGATCTATTAAAAACCCAACTCAATAACAATTCAGAGAAGCTTAAGATTCGTGGGTTCGAAGGGGGTTTCGGTAAGGTTTATTATAGTGAGGGTAAAGGTATTATTTTAGCAGATGGAGACCCAGAAAATGATGGAAACACATTATTATATTGCTTACAACACGCATTGGTTAATGATAATGATAATGATAATGATAATGATACAATTAAAAAAGATAATTTTGATTATGTCTGGAACTATTACTGGGACCAATTAGAACTTGAATATCAAAAAAAAAAGATAATTGACCTTTTTCTACCCCTGTTTATAGATATTAAGATATTGAATCACATTTCAGCTAAAGAAAAAAATACAGCGTATCTTAACGAAGTAAAGACTGAGTATACAGAATCTTACTTTGGCAAATTAAAAAAAGGATGGAAGGAAATAAAGAACATTCTTGCTCCCGATCAAAGTCCTGAGGTTCTGGAGGAGCAATTCCAGCTTACCTTTGAAGAAAAAGTATTATTATCTTCATCACAGCTAGAAGAATTTAGCAATATTCAATCCGTTTCTGCACTGTCTGAGTGGTTTCCTCAGGTCGTTGATATGCTGAACACAAAAATTGATCAAGATCAATCACACATCGCTTAAGATGAATTACTTCTTCACAGTTCAGTATTTAAATCTTTATCGATCCCTGGACCGATATTTTAGATATGTCTTGAACGAGAAGTTGACTTTGTTAACAGAAAAGAGTGCCATCCCGGAAGATAATTCAAAGATTTATGTTTTGGATACAGAAAAGTATGATGATAGATTCTTGAAGATAATCTCAGAAATGCATAAGTACCATCTCATACTCCTAGGAATTAATGAGGGCGATCCAATCGATTTAATTCATGCTACTTGTCTTAGGAATGAAATTACAAGAGTTCTTGCTTCAGATCCACCTGTTGAGGTTTACAAACCAGATGAATTAAAGGACAAACTTAAGTTGCTATTTAGGGGTCATGGAGAACAGACATTGTTAGGTTGCCTTGGAGAAGTATATTATTATCTGTGGAATTATTCTGAAATGGCAAAAACAGGTAGTTGGCCTGCAGAAGGATTAAATGAATGGTTTTTGATGCCAGGGAAAAGAAATTTGATGGAGTTTACTCGCAGGTTTACCAAATATGCACCAATCTTATCATTAGCCGGTTATTCTGAAGAAGAAAAGATTATTAAAAGAAATCTAAATCTATTAAATCTTGACTTATTAAAGACAAAAGAGGCCAATTCTTTGTATATATTTAATTCAGAAACCCTGCAAAGCTTGCAGGAAATTATTACATTCCTAGAGAAAATGGCTTCCGAGATAGACCGGAAACAAGATGAAACCAACCCTGCTGATCATAGATGATAACCTGGCATTTACCAATTCTGTTGCCTTTGTGTTGACAGAATTTCTGGTATTGAAAGCCCACTCGCCGGACGAAGCGCGTGAAAGAATTCACGCTCCGATTGATCTGGTATTGCTCGATCTGGTTTTTGACGAAAAATCGCCTGAAAAGCAGGAAGGTCTTGAATTTATCCCTGAACTTAAGACACTTCTTCCGGATACTCCCATTATTGTTCTAACCAACTACCCTTCCATTGAAACAACTGTCCAGGCAATTAAAGCAGGAGCTTCTGATTTTCTTAACAAGCGAGATCTGGATTGGACAGAGTGGAAAACACGATTAATGAATTATGCCAGCAGCTCACTCCGGATTCGTGAATTGGAAACGCGAAACCGTGAATTGGAAAAAAGTGCTGATGATTCTGATATATTGGGTTCTACACTTGAAATTGATTATGTCAGACTCAGGTTAAGAGACCTCGCTTCCAATAGCAGTGATGTAAGTATTTTTCTAATCGGTGAGACAGGTACGGGCAAAAATCATGCAGCCCGTTATTTCAGAAAATATTCCACCAGGGCAAAAAAAGCATATAAAGAGTTTTCTATTCTTGAGCTTTCCGAATCGCTTGTTGAAAGCGAGCTGTTCGGACATGTCAAAGGTGCTTTTACCGGGGCTGTCAGCGATAAAAAAGGACTCTTTGAACTGGCCGATGGGGGCATCCTGTTTTTGGATGAGATCGGCGATTATGACCTGAAAATTCAAACGAAGATATTACGCTTCCTCGACAATAAAACCATCACTCCCGTCGGGAGCGGGAAAAGCAAACAGCTCGACCTGCAACTTATACTGGCATCAAATCAGGACATTCCTGCCCTGATTAAGGAAAAAAGGTTCAGAGAAGACTTATACCAGCGCATCAACCGGATAAGGATTGAATTGCCGGCACTTCGCGACCGGATTGAAGATATTCCAATACTCACGCTCTCTTTCTTTCACCTTTTTAAGGAAAAGGAGAAAACAAAGCTGGTTTCGGTTGACCCTTCAGTGATAGACCTGTTCTCCGGATATTCCTGGCCGGGCAATATCCGTGAATTGCAATCGGTGATCTGGGATGCTTGTACCAAAGCCCGACTTTATGGTGATACTACATTACAAACCAAACATTTGAAAAGGGAGCTGGCAGAGCCGTCTTTTTTATCAAGAAGCTTCGCGAACTCTGACGATATAAAATCCAAACAGGAGAAAATCGTTATGCTTGAACTCCGGTCAATAGATGAAGCACTGCAAAAAAGTTTCGGTCAAAAGGCAGTGGCAGCTGAAATGCTTGGAATGAATGCCGATCAACTGCGATATAAAATTTTAAAACTGGAGAAGTTGCGTCCAAATTGTTTCTACGGTTTAAAGAATATCAATAAAGCATACAAATTAAAACACTGAAATATGCCTACACTCGAATTTTATGGAGCCGGTGGCCTTGAAATGACCCAGCAATTGACAAATGCACTTGGCAGGTATGCAAAATATTGTTGCGGGCTTGAAGGTTGGAAATTTAAGCCAACCAACTTGAATAAAGAAAATCCTGACCCAGAACCAGAAGATGGAGAGCAGATTATCTTCAGTATACCCGTGTATTTTTCAGAAGGGGAAAAAAGAGAAGAGGAGACAAATAAAGATGAAACTTTTTATTCCTTTTTCAAATTAATAATTGGCCACATAGGAATTATCTCGGATGAATTCAAGAAATTCTGTGATATCGTAAAAAATAAAGCACAGGACATAAATAAGTTACAGAAACTATTTAAAGATGGCTATAATATTAAATTATTGAACATTCAAAGTAGCGATGAGAGTTATTGGCGCAATGAAATAACAAAGATTGACAATAATACCTTTTACATTTTTTTTTGGATCTTATCTCCCGAAGATGAAAAAGAAAAGGAAAAAAACAATCCTGAGTTCTTGAAGAGAATTAAACGACAATATGAAATTAAAGATAAGATATGGGGTTATAGCAAATTCATGCGTGATTTTCTAAAAATCAGGAATCGTTGTTTTGAAGTGGAAATGGGAGAACTTATGAATTATCCTGAAGATAAAATAAAAGAAATAATTGCGAACAAAAAAAATAAAATTGGTAACGGAGAAATAAAAGAGCAAATTCAAGCCTTAACAAATAATGTTCAATCTATTTTAAAACAATATAAACTAAAAAAAAATAACCAGACTTTTGATTTTGCTGATTTGGCAAAACTTCACCTTTACAACAGGAACAACCATTTTGAAAAGGAGTTTTTCGATTCCAGTTTTTCTGATTTTGTCAGTAAGGCATCGGGCTCAGCTCACCGGTTGCTGAATGCGAAAGACAAATTGCTGTTTGATCCCGATAAAGCGAAAGAATTAGGCAGTCTGGAAAGCAAACTCTTTTTTTATGATCTTTTTAAGAACGTTACAGATGCATGTATTTCGTACAGTGAACCATCTGCAAAAAAAGCCCCTGATTTTATTTTTCTGGATGATGTAAATTTAAGTTCACTGGACACAGATAAGGACAAAATTTATCTTGACAAGTACCAAAGGTTAAAGGAGTGGTTCCCCAAATCACGTTTCTATTACAGCACTGATAGAGAATTCTTGGATTATTTATTTAAGATCAAGACCCCCGATAAAAAAAAGAACCCTTTAAGAAAGTTCGTTTTTAAAGAAAAATTAGAATTTCAAAATTGGAATATTTGTGATTTGTATAATAACAATAAACCACTATTTATTGGTATTGATATTGATTGGAAAGGCGAAGAGGTGGGGCTTGAACTTTTAAAGCAATTCCGAAAGAATGTGCACAAAATGAAAC
>JBAZIG010000136.1:0-4212 GCA_041651955.1 Minisyncoccota bacterium
AACCATTCATTCATTTCTAACCGAACGAAACTGGATGAATGACAATTTCACCTACAAGCGTGAAGGAGGCAAACAAGAAGAAAACGTGCGGATTTTTATCATCGATGAATCTTCCATGATTGACCAATCTCTGATGGCTACTCTCTTCCGTGCCATTAATTGGAATACCGTACAGCGTATTATTTTTGTGGGTGACCCTAACCAGTTACCACCCATTGGCTATGCCAAGGTTTTTTCTGACCTAATTGAATGGCTGCCCGAAGAAAACAAAGGAGAATTAAAAGAAAACCTTCGTCAGCGTGAAAATAAACTCGAAGGCAGAGGAACTGGTATTCTCGACTTGGCTTCTGTCTTTATTCAAAGCAAAGCCGCTGACGAAGACTTGAAAGAAACTGGTACTAAAAAAGCCCAACAAACCGATTTGCTCAAACGCATTCAGGAACTGGATTTTTTGGGCGACCTGAAAGATATTGAAGTTCATTTTTGGGATACAGAGAAAGAACTGAACGATTTAATGTTCAATACACTCGTTAAAAATCTGGAAGATGAACATGGCTTCACATACAACGAAGACCGCTATTGGGAGCTATTAGGCAAAGCCTTTGAAGATGCAAAACAATCTTCCGGAAAACGAGCCAACAAGTTTCAGGTGATTTCTCCCTACCGTTCTGAACTTTTTGGCACAGATGCATTAAATACCTTCTTTCAAAGCAAATTCAACAAGACACGTTTTGAACACCAGCAATTTGTGGACGGCATTTCCATTTTCGATAAAGTGATTCAATACCGCAATCGCACCAAGTCGAATCCCATTTTTGCGTGGGTGCCGGGCGAAGGGAATGTAAGAATCAACATCTACAATGGGGAGTTGGGCTTCACACGACCCCATGGTTTTGATAGCAAAAAATTCAAAGATGAAAACGAAAACCGTTGGTATAACCAAAAGCACATGGCTCCTTCGTTCAGGCCACAACGCTTTGTTTTAAATCTCGAAGGTCGAAATGCCAACATTCCCATGGGGAAAGATTTAGGAACGTACAAAACACCTAAAGGCTACACCAACCAATTGCCACAAGAAAAACCCATTGATAACCTTGAACTCGCTTACGCCATCTCTGTGCACAAATCACAGGGCAGTGAGTTTGACTATGTGTTTCTGGTATTGCCTAAGAATAAAAAGTCCTTGCTTTCCAAAGAATTGATTTATACAGCCGTTACCCGGGCAAAAACCAAGCTGACCGTATTTGCAGAACAGGACATTTCTGCCTTTTTACAACTCACCCGACCGGAAGCCAACAAGCTTTCTAAAATCAATGCTTCGCTGTTTGATTTTAAGCCATTGCCTAAGGAATGGCTCATTATGAATGAGTGGTACGAAGAAGGCAAAATACACCAAACCCTTTCGGAATATATGGTTCGTTCCAAATCGGAAGTGATTATTGCCAATATGCTAAGTGAACGGCAGGTGCCATTCTGGTACGAGAAGACCTTGTTTGCATCAGATGGTTCGTTTTACCTGCCCGATTTTACGGTAATGCTGCAAGGCGAAGAGTATTACCTGGAACATGTGGGCCGTTTAGACCTGCCCAATTACAAAGCACACTGGGAAAAGAAAAAGCAGTGGTACGATAAGCACTTTCCGGGCAAATTACTCACCACTTACGAAAGCGGCACACTGAGCCTCGACATTGATAACATCATTAAAAAATTGAGCTGATATGAGCACCGAAAATAAAATCACCGTTTTAGGCAAAACCTTTAACTCCGAAGAAGAACGCAGAGCCTACTTTCGCGAAGAGCTGCGCAAAAAGCTACCAGAACTTAAACTGATGGAAGGCTTTCCCATTGGTGATGACGAAGACATTCTGAACCTGAGCGACCCACCCTATTACACAGCCTGCCCCAACCCCTGGCTAAATGAGATTCAAATCACAACATCAGTGAATGATGATAAATTACCTTTTGCAAATGATTTTAAGGTTGATCAGAGACATCCAATCTACTTATATCATCCATATCACACCAAGGTTCCACCAAGCATAATTAGAACACTAATTGAACACTATACAAACATTGGGGATATTGTACTTGATGTTTTTGGTGGATCTGGAATGACTGCAGTCGCGGCAAGAGATGCAAATCGAAGAGTTATTTGCAATGATCTTTCTACTGTGGCATCATTTATAGCTGGGATAAATTCAATTACTCAGCCAGCCTTATTAGTTGTGAGGGAAGCAGAAAGGATTCTTGAAGAATCTACGAGAGAATACAAGTGGATTTACAAAACAAAGCATGGTAATAGAACCATAGACATCAATTACGCAGTATGGTCCGATATTTTCTGTTGTCCGAATTGTGCTCATGAATTTCCGTTCTTCCCTTATGGAGTTATCCATCACGGTAATAAAGTCGAAACAAGAAAACAATTTAATTGTCCAAAGTGCGACATAAAACTAAATATTAGGAAAATTGAAAGAATTATTAACCATAAGGGAAAAAAGAAATGTATAGTTTGGATTAATGCTGGAACTGGTAAAAATAGAATTAATCGTGAAGCCATTGATTTCGACATAGAATTAGTGGAGAAGATTGAAAGCTATTTTGAAGGTTTTAACAAGTGGTATCCCAAAGAATCCATCAATCCTGAAGGTTATTCTGCTAAACTGGCTCAGTTAGGAAATAAAGCAATAGGTGATATAAGCAAATTTTTATCGACTAGAAACTTAATAGTATTTGCTGATCTATGGGATAGGTCAAATAAGATTAATGATACAACTATTCAAAATGGCGTTAAATCACTACTAACGTCAATATTTACTGTAGTATCTGAAAGACAAGGTTATTTTGGTGGAGGAGGAGGAATGTCAGGGAATCTATATATGCCAGTAGTGAGAATGGAGAAAAATATTTTTGAGTCTTTCAAAAGAAAGATAAAGAAGTATAAAGATGCAGAGCTGTCCAAACCGAAAGTGAATTTTGACCATTTCATAAGTAATCAATCTAGTACTGATTTAAGCAACATACGGAGTAATAGCATAGATTATATTTATACAGATCCTCCATTTGGAGCAAATATTATATACAGCGAAATGAATTTACTTTTAGAAGGATGGTTAAAAGTTAAAACAAATGATAGCACAGAGTCAGTAATAGATGTAACTAAGAATAAAGGCTTTAATGAATATGGAAAACTAATAACAAAGTGCTTTACTGAATGCTACCGAGTTTTAAAATCAGGAAACTGGATGACTGTTGAGTTTCATAATACTAAAGCATCGATATGGAATTTGATTCAAACATCAATTTTAGAAGCGGGATTTGTTGTTGCTCAGGTTAATAAATTAGATAAAGGATCCACAACCATTTTGGCAGATATTAGACCTGGTGCGGCCGTTCAGGATCTCATTATTTCATGTTATAAACCCAACTTGGCCAAAGTTAGAGCTAGTACTGAGAAGAAAGGGGAAAATATTATTATTTGGGATTTTATCGATTCGCATCTAAAACGTCTCCCTCCATTCATTATAAATGAAGTCTCTTTTAGTGCAAATCCTGAAAGAACTCCAAAGATTCTTTTTGACCGTATGATTGCTTATTATGTACAAAGGGGCTTGCCTGTGCCTATCGATGCCGGGAAGTTTCAGCAGGGTTTGCGGGAGCGGTTTATCGAGCGTGATGGCATGTTCTTTACCAACGAGCAGGTGCAGGAATATGACCGCAAAAAAGCCGCAGTGCCCAACTTTGTGCAGCTCAGCATTTTTGTGGCCAACGAGCAGGATGCCATCTACTGGTTGCGCCACATTTTGGAGGCAGCACCCAAAACCGAGCAAGACCTGCACCCACTATGGATGAAGGAAGTGGCCGGCAATATGCGCAAAGGCGATACCCTGCCCGAGATGCGCACTATATTGGAAGAAAACTTCCTGAAAAACTACAAAGGCCAATGGTACCTGCCCGATCCGGAAAACGAAGCAGATTTGGAGAAGCTCCGTACCAAACGCCTGCTCAAGCAATTCGAGGCCTACAAAACCGAAGCGTCTAAACCCAAAAGTAAAATCAAAGAAGCCAGGGTAGAAGCCCTGCGCGCCGGGTTCAAACAATGCTATCAGGAGAAGGATTTCAAAACCATCGTACAAATCGGCGACCGAATCCCAAACAACCTGCTTATGCAAGATGAGGTGTTGTTGCAATTTTATGATATAGCCAGTTCAA
>JBAZIG010000137.1:0-4179 GCA_041651955.1 Minisyncoccota bacterium
AAATATTATTAAAAAATGGCTCACGGAGGTTCCACCTCTATGCCCCAGGGGCACAAAAAAAGCTGTTCGTGAAGAACAGCTTTTATTTGTGCCCAGGACAAGACTCGCCAATAGCCATTTTACCTTTTTGCACCACCCTGACATATAGTATTTTAGAAGCCAGTAAAGAATTGAAAGATAATGAAATAGGCTGTTATTATTGTGCCAAAAGCTTTCTGTCCTTTTCTTTACTTTTTAAATTTAGCGGAATATTAGCGGAACATTTTGTTATGAATTAAGGTTGACATTTTCTATATTTGTGATGCTTAAAATTTATCGTCATGCCTAAAGTCATAAAAATTCTATCCAAGAAGGTCAATCCCGGTTCCGGAAAATCAGAAATTATATTGAGCGTGCGCTACGGTCGTGATAAAGTACTCCGGGCAAGAACTCATTTATTTATTCAGCCTAAGTATTTTGAACTCCAAAAAGATGGTCATGTTGTGCTTGGTGAAATAGTTGTAAAGTCAAAAATTCCTACACCGGAAGTTATCCAGGCAAAAGAGGTGAGGAACAAGATTGAAGAGATGTGCCGCTTGTTCGAAGACAGGATCTCTGAAGAAAAGCCGGAAAATATTACACTTGACTGGTTGCAGAAACAGGTCGATAAATATATTTATGGTGACTCCAGTTCTCCGGTAGTTGAAGTCAGCAAACCAAAATCTTTCTTCGATCATTTTGACGATTACCTGGCAGTTTCCCAATTCTCTGTGAGCAGGAGAAATCACTTTCTGGTCCTGTACCGTGCCTTGCAGCGCTACAGCCTTTACAGGAATTATGAAATATCATTTGATTCATTTAACCCGGCTATAATTGCAGATTTTGAAAAGTTTCTTCGCAAGGAGCATACGTTCTTCGTCGCAGATAAAAAGGATGTAGCCCTCCGGGTTCCGGTCGCAAAATATCGAGCCATTTTCGAGCAATTTCCTGAATGCCGGGTTCCGAAACCAAGAGGGGATAACTACATAAAAGGACTCCTGGTGATTTTGAGAACCTTTTTCATTTGGGCAAACAAGACTGGAAAGACACAGTGCAATCCATTCAGGGAGCGCCAGATCAAGGAGAGTGTTTACGGCACCCCCATATTCATAACAGATGACGAACGCCGTCAGATTTATAGAACAGATCTCTCGTATGACAAGCGCCTGGAACAGCAGCGGGATATCTTCATTTTTCAATGCCTCATCGGTTGCCGGATCAGTGACCTGTATGCCATGCGTCGGTCCAATATCATCACCGAGAGAACATCAAAAGGTGACAGGAAGTGCATCAGTTATATTCCGCGGAAGACAAAAGAAGGGAATCCCGTAACGGTTTATGTTCCTTTGAATGCCACAGTGCTCGAAATCCTGAAGAAGTATGACTACATGAAGAACCAAGTGCTGGTGGATAACCGCTATTCCAAGGAGAACATTTCAAAAGCGATCAAGGGTAAAATACCGGCTTCCGTTTCCGATGCGCCACTTTTCCCGCTGATAGCCCAGCAACGGTATAACGAGTACATCAAGGATGTTTTCAGGGCATGCGGAATCACCAGGGAAGTATCTGTGATCAATCCCACGACCGGTGAGGTGGAGCAGAAAAGCATTGCCGTTATTGCCTCTTCGCATTTGGCCAGAAGAACTTTCGTAGGGAACCTTTACAATAAGGTGCAGGATCCGAACCTGGTAGGCAGCCTGAGCGGCCATAAAGAGGGTAGTAGGGCATTCGCCCGATACCGCTCTATAAACATTGACATTAAAGCTGATTTAATTGATAAGCTGTAAAAAAATGCCCCCCCCCATACAGGGGCTTTTTATTTCGTGTTACCTATGTGACCGGTTTATCTTATAATATACATGTGATGATCACAGTAGGGTAGTCGCTAATGTGCCCAATTTACTCCAAAAAATTTACATAATCAGCCGGTTACAGCAGACTGAAGTGCCAATATTACCAAAATCAAATCCAAACTGACCGAAATCAAAGTCATATTAACCAACCACAAGAATCGCTTGTATCATATTTGTTTTCAGGCTATATTTACTAAATACAGCTAAACAATATCTGTGGTTAATATTACCGTAGCAATCATGCAAAAGATAGAGGATTTGTTTTTCTCTTCTACACGTTTTGCCTTAAAGTTTCATCAAAAGCTATATTACGTCTATTCTTTTTCTCATAGTGGTGGAAAAGGGACCTCTGCGCTGGTATTTACTTTTATTCATTCGTTGGAACACCAAATTAATTGGCATGACTCAAGGAGAAATTGTTTTTCCTGATAGAATTCTACTGTCAAAATAACCGAATGCGAGCTATAGATTAGTTTGCAAGCATTTTATAACTCATTGATACCAAAAATAAAATTTTACAATAATGAAAATAACTATCCAATCAATTGTTGTTGCTCTAATTTGGATATTTGCAACACTGGGGTGTAGTCCTGATGCAATTACCAATTATGCAGAAGAAGAAATCGTTGCAGAACAAGGTGGTGTAGTTGTTACTGAAAGTGGCATTACATTGGTGATACCAGCAGGTGCTTTCGAAGGTGATGGTGTAGTGTTTGTTGGAAAAACAGGAGAAGAACCGTCTACTGTGCCCAATCCAGATTTAACTGTAGTTGGTGAACCTTTCACTGTCAAACTGCCTGTTGACACACTGCTTGCTCCCCTCACATTATCATTTCCTTTGCCGGCAGAGTCCTTAACAGTCAATAATGGCGTTTTCTTGCTCTATAATGGAACATCCTATTTCCCATTTGAATACGAAATTGTCGATGGTAGAATTGTAGTTACAATTGATACAATTAATTGGGAAGATGTTTCAACTAAAGGGAAAATAGCTGAATTTTTTGGGTTTTCGCTATTTAGTGATTTGATAGACGATCAAGTACATATCGATGATCGATACCTCGGTATTAAAGAAGTCTCTATTGTTTCTGGTGAAGTAAAATACAATGAACCCGCAAATATAAATTCATCCTCAAAAATTCTGATTTTTGTTCACGGATTAACAGGAGATCCTACAGGATGGGAGGAGTATGTAAAAAAAATTATTCAAGAGTCACCTACGCTTTCTTATACGAATATTTGGACTTACGGATACCATTCAGATAAGGCAATTGATATACGAGGTGATGATTTTAAGAAATTGCTTGATAAATATTTAAAAGGTAAAAATCCAACCATCCATATAGTAGCACACAGCATGGGCGGTCTTGTCTCCCGGTCAATGATAGAAAGATATGGTGGAGCGAGTTTAGTGGATAAACTAATAACATTAGGAACTCCACACCTTGGCTCACCTGCAGAACCTTTACGTCATATAATTAGCAGTCTTGTATTAATCCAAGGTGATATTGTTGGGATTGTCCCATTTTATAAGAATACACTAGGGGCAAAAGATTTAAACCCAAAATCAGACTTCATTAAAAGAATGAAAGAACTGGCAAAACCACCTATCCCATACTATACAATTGCTTGCAAAAATAATGGTGCCTTTGATGATTTTTTTGATTCTCCTAATGATGGTCTTGTTTCAGTTAATAGTGCAATAGGTGTAAATGCTTCTGAGACTAGTACTGCTCATGTAACTATACCTACACTAATTGCCCATTTACATATGAGAACATTTGAACACGAGGATTTGATGGTTAATTCTAATAATGGTCTCTTATATTCGTTGGTAGAAAGATATTTGGAAAATATAAAACCCACCGTTACTACAAGAGAGGTCATCAATATTAATTCAACTACAGCCACCTTTTCAGGTAATATCGTTTGGGCTATAGACGGTTGGTATGAAAGCCGTTTAAGAACTTTTGGATTCTGCTGGAGCACATCTGAGAATCCCACAACAAAAAACTCAAAGACAACAAACACCACCTATCTTGGCACTTATTCATATAATATCACCGGTCTTTCTCCGAACACAACCTATTATGTCAGGGCATATGCCACTAACGCTGAAGGAACAGCTTATGGAGAGCAAAAAACATTCATGACCGATAATGACTCAAACATTGAATACGGATCATTAACCGATTCACGGGATGGTAGCGTATATAAAACAATAACCATAGATGGCAAGGAATGGATGGCAGAGAATCTGAAATACCTGCCATCGGTTGTAGGCCCGGCCACAAGTTCACAAACAACG
>JBAZIG010000138.1:0-4144 GCA_041651955.1 Minisyncoccota bacterium
ATATAGATGCACTTTACCTGTCCGGCATACGATTTCAGCAAGTATTTCAACCCGTCTAAGTTGTCTCCACTAATGTAAATGTTTTCACTCTTGGCGTTTTCGGGTAGGGCGTTATGCTCCTCATCGGGTACGATAACGGTGGTAGTATCTATGCTCGACAAGAGTTTTGCATAGTTTCTCCCCAGAAAATTCAAGTCGTATCCTTCGTGGGTAATGTTCACGCTTTCCTGTATCTGTGTCTTAAAACGGTCTATATCAAACCTATCTTCATTGGTAAAGCATTGCGGAAAATATCGGTGCAACACCTCCATTTCGCCAGCATTAGGCGCGGTTTGTTCGTTTTTATCAATAATGTTTTTTATCATAGGAATCTGTATTTACAATTTGAACTCTTAGTCAATTTCTAAGTTGTCTAATAATTCTATTTTATTCAAGAAAAAACTCAAATCCATACTATAGTATTTATGTTCGATCTTGATTATATGCTCAATATGTTTTTCTAAATTATAATGAAGGAAAGTACTTTCTGGTATGTCTATTGTTTTTGATGATAATAGAAACTCTTTCTCGTCAGAATTATCAACTTTCTTAAATAGAGAAGCACTATTTCCATATAATCTTTTTTCTTTAGTTATGTATTTGTGATACATATAGACTAATAAGGCTTCTACAGATACTAATCGATTTATATTTTCATCAAAAAAATCAAATTTAAACAATGACTCAATTTTATCTACTAGGCTTTGTGTTGTTAACTTTTTCTTTTTTATGTTATCAAATAAATTTTCATGAAAGAATTTCAAGTGTATCAACATTAAAACCAAATCAGGAAAACAAGAATTTTTGATATAAAAAGTACGCAAAATAATTCTTACCTGTGCAAATAGTTTTTCTTGTTGTCGCAATGTATAATGGAATTCATTGGCAATAAAAGTAGAAAAACGGATAAATTCTTCTTTATCTTCCCTTGACTCGTTCGTAAAACTTCTTTTTTTAAAGAACTCATCAAAGCCGTAATATTCAAATAAGTATTTAGTATAAGTTTCAATGTTTGGATCAGGCAATTGATATTCTATATCAATAAATCTTCTTAAATATTCATCGGTATCGATATTTGCACTACCATAATATCCTTGAATAGCATAGCTTAATTGTTCTTTATCTATAGACAAAACAAAAACAATACCCGGAACAGAAAAGAAATGTTTCACTTTTTCTAATACTTCTACCGCATAATCGGGACGACAACGATCTAATTCATCAATGATAAATACAATCGGTTTATCGTTACTTTTATCCTTGATAAATATCTCTAATTCTGTTTTAAAATCCTCAAGTTTTTCTTTCTTATTAATATAGTCATTGACTTCGTCGTTTAATATTTCAGTAGCAGCTTCAGCACTACTCGTTATCATATCTACAGCTTCATCTCCTAAATATTTTTTAGCAAAATATTTAGTAATTGCAGGTATAATTTTTTTTGAAATTACAGCACCTTTTTCTATTAATGATTCAAATGTTTTATCTTCTTTCTTTCCTATTAGTTTCTTAAGCTCACCTAACATTGCAGTTAATGGCTCCATTTCAAAATCATTTTCCCAAGCATTAAAGTGCATTGTCATGAAATCACTGTTTTGTAGATGCTTCTCCCACATTTTCACAAATGTTGTTTTTCCGGCTCCCCATTTATTGTTTATGGCGAGTACAAATCCTTCGGCATAGCTTTCAACTATTGTCGTAAGAATATGTGCATATTGTCGTCTTTCTAACTTGCAATTTTCAAAAGGGTTTTCTGAGTCTATTATTAAATCTCTATGTCTAATCTCCATTATTCAAGCATTACTTTTTGCAAAGCTACATATTTTAACTGATTTTAAATACCGAACAAACAATATTTTATCAACAAAACCTGCAATGAGAGACAAGCAGATTTTTATTTATGTTCAATTTTCATATTTAATTCTTCTCTCTCTCTTTTTAATCTCTCCTCCTGCTCAATAATCCTCGCCCTTTGCTTTACATTCTTCTCAAAAATCTCCACCTGTTTCCGAAGTTCTTTGATTTTTCTGTTGTTACGATGGAAATAGAAAATGGTATCCATTGTAGCCATTTCTTCCTGTGTGGCGTGTCCAATCATTAGGAAATAACGGTATTTTAAATCGTTGTCGGAATACATTTCTTTCTCGACTTTTAGAGATGTAACCCATAGTGTTAATCCGAGAATAATTACCATAAATCCCAGAACAATAAGCATTGTATTGATGGATGTGGGCGAAAAATCGATTCGTCGCTTCTCTTTTCTTAGAACTGTCTCTAACTTGCTCAATCTATCAGATTGCTCGTTGTTCAAAACTTCAATAAAGGTTTTCACTTGCCTGATTTCGTCAATTAGTTCATCGTTGTCAATTTCAATAGTTTCGTTTGATGGTTGTTTTCCAATTTTTTCAATCTGCAAATGGGTTTTGTCTAATTTTTGATTGATTTCTTCAAACATCATCAGGATGTTTTCGTTGTCTGTTGTTGCCATAATGGTTGGTTTTTTGTGTGGTGGTTTTATCGTATTCTGTGGATTCTGATTTTATTTTTAGCCGCCCATTTTCTTGCCTTTAGCGCTTGGATGTATTCGGCTAACGTGGCATCGTAGTGCGAACTATTGGGTGTTGTAAATATGCTGAGTTGGGCAATGAGTGATGTGAGCGTTTCTACTGCACTCTCTGCTAAGCCGGTTTGCTGTGATTGTCGTTCCACTTCTCGTAAAGCCTGAAAAGCATTGCTTTTGATTTCACTATCAATTTTCGAGTAACTGCACTCCCTGTCCACTTTGGATCCGTTGATTTTAATTCCGTCTTTCTCGAAAATAATCCCTTGAATGTTGGCGGTTTTACCTGCTGTCTTGAACTGAAAAATGATGCCGCTTTTCTTCAACTGCTTTTCCAAATCATTCCACGTTTTACTTTTGGGAATGGCTTGTTTCAGGACATCGTAAATCTCGTATTTGGTTTTGTCGTACCCGATAAGCCGTTCTCTGTTCACATTCTCTTTTCCGGGTGCAATATATAAACCGTGCTTTTCGGTCAGTTCTCTGCATACCTTCGTACTCCTGTATTTCTCGTTTTTATCCGAAATAAGTTTTCCGTTGTTATCAATACGGTTAATGCAAAGATGAATATGTGGATGTTTACGGTCGTGATGTCGTACTATCAAATACTGTGTATTTCGGATATTCATTTTTTGCAGATATGCTTCGGCTATTTTTATCATCTTTTCATTGGAGAGTTTATCTTTGTCATTTTCCGAAAAATTGAGTGAAATATGCCAAACGGGCTTCTTTATGTTTGGATTCATGGATGCCTGCAACTCGAAGCTTTTTGCCGTGAGTTCTTTGGGTTCAATACGTACACCTTCGGCTTTCAGAATTTCCGCTTTCTCTTTTTTGCTTAGCATATAACCGATAGCACCTGAAAAGCTGCTTCCTTTTACAATTTTTGCCGTCATAGCTTTATCCGTTTTAAAAGTTCGTCCAAACCGTCTAATAGTTTCTTAGCCGTAATCTCAATATACCATACGCCTTGCACGTGTGCCAATTTCACAAGCTGGTTCAGATTATTTGCCATTCCGGTTAATTGTCGGAAAATCTCGTTTTGTTCCTTAGAAAAACGCTGTTTGATTTCACTCGAAAATATCAGCTCGCGAAGAAAATCGCATCGGTTCTTTCCAACCATTTTCGACTTGCTTTTGAGCTGCAAATATTCGCTTGTGTTCAGTTTTAAGGAGAGCCGATACTTGCGTTTTTCGGCTAAACTTTTGGCGGGACGACCGCCTTTTTTTATGTAATTATTTTGTGTCATTTTGATGTCTGTTTATGGGTGATTTGTTAGACCAGCGGGATGAAAAACAGGTTTCGGGCAGCCCGAAACACAAACTTGCTTCTTACTTTCTTTATGCTGTGCACGTCGCTGGCGATGAGACCTGATTTTGGTGTTTTCTTTGTTTTTTACAAGCGGTTTTTCATCCCGATTTGGTTGTTTTTTTAGAATTTCATCCGTTTGGATTTTGGAATAATTTGATTGGTCTTTTGCCGTTTCATTTGCTTTAAGAATTCGTTCAAATCTTTATGATTTGCATACATCTTTGAGCAGTCGGT
>JBAZIG010000139.1:0-4105 GCA_041651955.1 Minisyncoccota bacterium
AAACAAAATGGCAAGCAGGGCTCTCCCTGTCTAACGCTCCTTCCGGCTCTTCAGAGACCTATTCCGGATACGGCACCTTTGCAGTTACGGAGACAGTAGAGGAGCAGTATCATTTTCTTGCGAATGACACCAGGGAGCAGGCATATACTGATGTGAAGCATCATCAGCCCATTACATTCGGCCTCACCCTGCGATACAATCTCAACGAACGATGGAGCGTGGCAAGCGGATTAACCTATTCACAACTATCGTCGGAGCTGCACTCGGGAAGCGGCAACTATTATTACGATGACCGCCAGACGCTGCATTATATCGGACTTCCATTAAACATTGCCTACACATTCTGGCAGAGCCCGAAACTATCAGCCTATCTCACTTCGGGTGGTCTTGTGGAAAAGAACGTTGCAGGCAGGCTGACTTCAAACTATTATCTCGACGATCAACTGGAAATAACTACCCGGGAAAACATATCCACGGATCAATTGCAATGGTCCGTCAATACAGCAATCGGTTTAGGCTATCGGATCTCAAACAACATCGGACTCTATGCAGAGCCCGGCATCTCCTATTATTTTAAGAACAGCAGTGAGTTAGAGACCATTTACAAAGAGAACCCCCTTCATTTCAACCTAAGACTCGGCCTCCGGTTTACGTTGGGCGAGTAGGATTTTTCACCTCCTTTCGCTATAGATTGCCTGTGTTTTCCTGTTTTAAATTCAGATTAAGTGTAAACCTATATCAGGACGAGACAGTCTTCATTGTCCTGATTTTAATTTACATTTAGTGTAAACCTATTTTAGGACTAGACATCGCTATAGATTGCTCGTATCTCCTTCGATACTCGTTCGAATATCGTTCGAATATATTCGGCGTAATAGCGAATGAGAACAGACTGTGAACAGTAGGAATAAAAGGCTATACTCCTCCGAGGGTTAAGGTACTAAGATTCAAAATAAAAGAAACATTTTTTTGACATTTTCCTTTATTTATCTAAATAATTGTTATTTTTGCAACTATAACCCTGGTACTGATGAGAAACATATGTTTCCACCAACACTTCTGGATTAAATGAAACTTTCGTAAATGAAAATATATTATTAATAATAAATGAGGCGTAATGAGTTGATAGTCAATATGCTCTAAAATTGCAATAATATTATATCGATATTCATATACGAATGTTTTAAATCGGGTATTTACGAAAGTTTTATGTTTATTGCGTAAATAACACGTTGTGCCCAATACAAATAAAAACCCGATAATATGAGCGTTTCAAATTGGTTTAATGATTTTTGTTCGAATTTAAGAATGAGCACTACTGTTGTTAATAACGTGAGCAGTAGATACAAACAGATTACGAAACGCATAAATTTAGATTATTGGTGGACTGATTCAGAAACAAACAATAGCCTTTTTGTTGGCTCATATGGACGTGGAACTGCAATTCACGTCAGTGATATAGATATGATAGTACGTCTACCATATAGCACTTATGAAAAATTTAATAATTATTTTGGAAATGGTCAATCGGCATTGATTCAAGAAGTAAAATCAGTATTGCAAAAAACTTACAGTAAATCATATGTTCGAGGAGACGGTCAAGTCGTAAAGATTGATTTTACAGATGGTATATGTTATGAGATTGTTCCAGGATTTATAAATAATGATGGCGAAAGCTATACATATCCTGACACTAATAATGGAGGCTCGTGGAAAACAACAAAACCGAGAGCCGAGATAAAAGAAATTAACAGTAAAAATAACAGTTGTAATAAAAATTTAAAACGCCTTTGTAGGATGGCGAGAGCTTGGAAAGATAATTGGGATGTTCCAATAGGTGGTTTACTCATTGATACTCTTGCTTATAATTTTATCAAAGATTGGGAGCATAGAGACAAATCTTATACATATTATGACTGGATGTCAAGAGATTTTTTTGAATATTTAAAAAACCAAGATTCAAATAAGGATTATTGGCTAGCCCCTGGTAGTGGTCAAAGAGTATATAGAAAAGGAGCATTCGAATATAAAGCATTAAGATGTTACAATATTTCACTGGAGGCAATTGAAAAGGAGAAGGATTATCCGTATACTGCTAAATCAAAATGGAGAGAAATTTATGGAACGAAATTCCCAAATTAATATTCTAGAATCTCAAGTACGAGAATGTTTTGGGCGAGTTGTTTGGACTCACAAAACTCAAGAGAAGTGTGCCGATATAGTATGGAAAAGACACATGCGTATTAAAATCACACAAATTATATTATCTGCTTTAACTACGACTGGGATATTAGTAGCTGTATTTGGTGATAAACATTGGATTGGCATTTGCTCTGCTATCTTATCTGCATTATTGTTTGGACTTAACACGTATACTAAAGATTATGATTTAGGAGAGATTGCTCAAAAGCATTCAAATTCAGCCGCCTCACTTTGGAATGTTCGTGAAAGGTATCTATCTCTATTGACAGATATAAAAGCAAATTTATTAGAGATTGAAGAAATAAAGAAGATTAGAGACGACTTACAAAAAGAATTACTAAATATTTATAAGGGCTCTCCTCGCACTTTGAATAAAGCTTATCAAAAAGCGACCAAAGCTCTTAAGGTAAACGAAGAGATGACTTTTAGTATTAGTGAAATCGATTCTCTATTACCGTTTGATTTAAGAAAGGAAAGAGATGGATAAAGTACTGGGCACAACACGCGGTCATAAAACATTGGGGGGCGAGGTGTTTATTCGAGCTTCGGATCTCGCATCAAAGTCTGTTGCACGTTGATAGTGAAGTAGCTCCGTAGTCCCCAACGTTTCATACCGCCAAACGTTGTTGCGGAATTAAACACAGTGCTAATATAACTATACCACAAAACGTTGTTTTTAGTAATAAAAAAATGGGAGATGAAGTTATGGAACATTTAGAACTTGAAAAGTTAATACAAAATTGTATTGAGTGCAAAAGTGATGAGATAATTTCAGAATATATATTACTAGAAAGGCCAAGCTCATTTTATGGATCGGATAACCCTAATGTAATGATTTTAGGTCACTCTCCGACAGTAAGGACTTCTGAAAAAGCCTCATTCGTTCTGAAAATGAATAAACCCAAGCAGCCTTTATATCAATATATTAATGAATTTATATTAAAGCCATTAGGTATAAGTGTTTCTAATATATACTGTACTAATATAATCAAGTGTCAAACTAAAACCCTGCCTGAGGACATTTTATCTTCCATTAATTTCTTTGATAGGACCTTTTTATCATGCCGAAAGTTATTAGAGATGGAAATTGCGACAATAAAACCTGATTTGATTATTGGCTTAAGTGAAACTGTTCTTAAGTTAATGTCAAAAAACTATATGGATAAAGAATTAAAAATGAAAGAATCCTTTGGAAAAATATTTTCTTTGAAAATATCAGGACTTACGATTCCGTATATACCAGTTGTACATATCCCAAAAGGGCCTAATTCGCTGGTTGCTATGCATTATTTTCCGGAACAAACAAATAAACTAATTGCAATAAGAGAATCCCAGATTTTTAATTGGGGTTAAGCGTGACTAAAGGATTGATCCGGATCAACCAAACCTAGACGATCAACTAGATAAGCAGATTATCGATGATGTGAAAATAATTATCTGTTATTTTTGACATAGGTAACTGAAAATGCTTTGCATTTGCGGTGTTCCTGCAAGAACTCCTCAATAGAATAGCCTTTGCGAGGCTCGAAAATATCCAAACCCCTACCCAGCAAGATATCCCAGCCAGTATCGGTGGAGATCTTACGGTCGTGTATATTTTTGAATTCGTAGTTGAAGTCAATACCAATCTCCGCAACCGATTCCTTTATTTCATCGAAAGCATCTATTGAATCCGGAATATACTCATCGGTGTTCCAAGTCACAAGATTCACTTTCACATCGGCGTCAATATCTTTCAGCTGCGCGATCAAACTCAAAAATTCAATCAGATTTTTGATTTGATATGGTAATCGGATGTATGCATCTTCGATGGTTATTTGCGTAGCGCCTTTGACATAATCGCCAAATAACAACTGGTATGAGATCCCTGATTGATTTTCGCGAACCGCAATATTTTTAACCT
>JBAZIG010000140.1:0-4098 GCA_041651955.1 Minisyncoccota bacterium
TCGACCGCCTATACCCGTAACAGCTACGTAACTCATCTTACAAGCGAAATGTATATTAGTGAGATTTTCGTTAAACAAATGGTTGGCCATAGTACTGGAAAGAATGTAACCGCCGGCTATAATAATCCATCCCCCAAAAAAAGGAGAGAGGTGAATTCTAAACTATTAAACCCAAACAAAAAATATAATACGATAAGTCTATTGTCTGTAACCGGATGATCGTTTCCCGAAATATGACAGACTGTGTCTGTTAATTTCAAAGATAAGGAAACCAATTCCTGTATAACACCGAACTGGTTGTAAAATGTGATATTTTAGGCACCTTCGCTAAATGAAAACATTATCCCAACTATTTGTTTAATGAAAATATGGTATGAGCGCGTTAGAATTTAGAAAGTGTAATTACATTTATTTTTAAGTCATTAATCGTCTAAAGTCCAATTAACTTTAGACTTATCCTTTTATAAAGATTATTATTAGGAATATATGTCGATATTCTTTGTCCATCAATAATAGCTCTATTATAACCGGCATACATATCATACCAGCCATAACCAAACCCGAGGGATAGCCTTAATCCATTATTATCTCTATTTAAATATTGAACTAAGCCCATTTCTAAAAATGTACCGGGTGAAAATCCAGTAAATTGGTATTTACCTACATTCTCGGATAGTATATCATTGTTCATCCGTTTCTCTAATGATATATACTCATATGGAATTGGTTCGAATGAAACCGACCAATTCGTGTAAACACCTGTAGATTGGAAAAGTGGTCGTGAATAAAAAGTAGAAAAAAACAGATTGAAACGTTTAATATTATCTTCATCAAAATAATAGCTGCTATTTCTTGAACTATCCGACCATCCAGCAATATCCAATGGAACGGAAAGGAACATAGTTCCAGCAGAAATTCCAAAATACTGATTGAATTGAAGGCTATAAGTCAACGAAAAATGATATGCTATGTTACTGGAATTAAAGTAAAAACCGCCATCCATACCTAAAGTTTTTTGGATTTGCGCATTCAAATAAACTGAATTAAGAAAAAACATAACCAAAACCAAAGTACAAAATATTATACGTTTCATGCCGATATTTGTATCATTATTTGTTCTTCTATTTTTGCAGAAAGAAACAATTAGTAAAATAATAGTCCCTCATACTAATTATAATTGTGAAAACATTAATTTATTAGCTAAGAGACTATTTAGTATTTTGTTTGCTATAGTTAAATTTTAATTGCTTCTTCCGTAGGGCAATACATAGGCAAATTTGAGATCGAAAGCCGGATAGAATAAACCATACGGTTCATCGAGGTTGTAGCCGTATCCTGCTCCTAACGAATAACTGAAAATCCAATGTCTTCCAATATTTCGCTGTCCTCCCCAATTCAGATTTGTTAGCAATGTATTGGTCAAATAATGTATCTCATCAGTTAATGGTTTTGATACATATTTCACTTTTAAACCGATAAAGTTTCCCGAATTGAATAATTTCGGTTCACTTTTATGGTTATAAATAAACTTGCCATTTACTCCTAAATGTACGCTCGGATTCAATAATGTCCAATGCCAATCCATCCTGAACGTAAGGGCTTCACCTTCACCGAAATCATAACTTGGCCCAAGACCAATGCTCGGTTCAATGGTTATTTTTTTCGCTATGGGTAACTCAACCGCCAGATCAAGTCCATTTATTCCCAATCCTATTCTGGATACTGTTTGCAACTCTTGTGAATACAAAGTGTTTGTAATAAAAAGGGAGCAAAATAAAAAGTATCTAAAAAGTAGTTTCTTCGTTTCCATTTATATATTCGTATTATTTTGATTATTTTACTTTTAATCCGGCGCAAGCAAATAAACACTCACGCCGGATATAAAATTTAAATATAATATTTTACTATGATTCTATTACTTGTCTTTTGTCTTTTTAAGAATCATACCTTTTACTTCACCGCCGGAATCAGTTGTTGTATATGCGTAAACAAATGCAGATTCCACATTAGGAGCTTTATTCTTGACATTTTTTGCTAAAGTTTTAAGGGCACTTCCAACCAGTCCTAAATTTGAATTGTATTCAACTTCAAATACAACACCACTATCAAAAACTTTCACTTGGCTTGGCCCGGGTTTCCAAATTTTATCGGAACCAATAAAAACATGCATCTGCTTTTTCTTCAAATCTATAATATGTATTGAAATACCCGGAATCGGTACTTTTTGAAAAGGATTTGTATTCCATATACTCTTGTTAATCGCCGCTTCTCTTTGCTCAAGAGCTTGAGTAAGATAGGGGTCTCCTAATTTTTTCAGATAATCTAATCCTGCTTTTGTCATTAAGTCTATACCTGCATTTGCAATATCAAGTGAATTAACTTCAATCTCTTTTCCTAAAATAATAGGTATGGTAATAATATTACCATCCGAGACTTTCTTGTCAAATTTATACAATGTAGAGACTTTAGCTAAATTTCCCATGAATTTGCCGTAGGTCATTCTCTTAGTCTGATCATGTAAATCAGGCATGTCAGGTATATCTAACTTATCATATACAAAATGAATATGTTCCCATCCCATAACTGTTCCAGGCCCCCAACTTGCTTCTTTAGTCCAGTTATGAAGCAACGATCGTCTTCTTATTACAGCCGCTTTTAATCCTGTTTCACTATAGACCAAATAATTATAACTATATAAAGAAGCACTCAATCTTCTTTTATGTTGAATATCTATTTTGTGAGCACTGTTATTTCCGAATAAACCTGCAAGTCCTTTCCCAACCAAAGTATACGGTTCTGTTGACATAACAGGAAAATTCTTTATATCTACAGGATCTCTTTGTAGATTATATGCGGTTGCACGTGTAGAGATAGATGAAATATCCTCTTCATCTCCATCCGGTTCTTCATAAAAATCTTCTTCTGACAAATCTTTGAAAGTATCAAAAAGAAATATTTCATTGAATTTTTTTAAATCGGTAGAAACTTGCTCAAAAACTGAAAAATCAGAAAGCGTGTCAACAACTGTTTGATTTGACATATGGGTAAATAGTGTACCCTGTCTTGTAATCATATATAAGGTATCATCTACGATAATTTGTCCTTTTTCATTCAATAATTTTCTGAAATTTTCATTTGGAACGAGTACCTCGGAAATATCAGAGTCAAATGCTGAAACAGAAGATGCCGATCGAGTATAACCTGTATTGTTTATCGCATTTTTTAATTCTTCCTTACTACTAAAAGCATTGATCTCAGAAACAGATTCTGTCTGTTTAACCAAAATTTCATTCTCAAAATTATCTTCACTTTTATTGCATGAAGACAAAAACTGAAAAACAACAAAACATGCTACAAGCATGAATACATTAAACTTTTTCATTTTGTAAAATTGTGTTATGTCCCTACGCATTCACGACGAAATTAATAATTGCTTTTATTGCTTGTCTTATTTCAGCCACAAGCTTGCTGCCATTGAGAAGAGGATAGAGTATTTATCCAATATTGTCATTTAGAGTTTACAAAGAAACTTTAGTTAAAGTCTCAACTCTACCTTATCAATTAATTTCAAATTCCCCCCACATAGTGCCGTGATCATTGTTGAATGTAAGAACAAAACTCCTGCGGGTAATTCTGAAAGAGAAATTGGCTTGGAATCAAATATATTCTAAAAGTAATATTTGACCCCAAACTTACTAGCAGGGACAATATAGCTGTCAAATAAAAGTACTTAATCAATTTCATTTCCATAAAATTTTTAAAAGGCAGCATGCTGAAATGATAGTGCTACTATTTCAATAGACATTTGTCTTAAAAAAGAATATCGACGTTTAATCCTACGGAGGAATTGTCTTGCAACCGGCTATATTCTCATGGATGCTCCAGGTATCTATTTGTTAACCGCTGATAATGATAAGAAACAGCTAACAATATACGAGCTTCTCCCGCAAGTGGATAAGAGAATCCCATGTCCTACCCGGCCTTTGACGTAAGGAGCGATCTTACCACGTGAGGAGAACGTATATTTCACATTCATATGGCTCATGCTCATCCATGCGATACAATCGCAGGAGACTAAAAAATAACACCTACATTAAA
>JBAZIG010000141.1:0-4053 GCA_041651955.1 Minisyncoccota bacterium
CTCCTGTTGTTTGGCGAAGACAGAGAGGCAATCCTTACCAGCTACCGCCAGGAATATGGCGAAAGAAATGAGGTGATTCCGAATCGATACACCTATCTTTTTGGCTACAAGTTCACGGTGGAGGGAAAAACATACCACGGCACGGGACAACGAGTCGCCTCGCCGGTATTCCTGAAGCCCACTGCGGAATCCACCATCTCAATCCGCTACCTCCCCTGCTGCCCCTATCTCAACTCACATGTGGAGGGCAAAGACACCTGGAAAAGCAGCCTGATCTTCCTCGGAATTGGGGTAGGTTTGCTGCTCTTTTTCAGGAAGATGTAGGGATCAACCACTATATCACGGGCATCGGCTTGCACAACGCCGCGGTTGTCGCGAAGCTTAGTTCAGCGCATTCGCTTTCTTGCACGTATGACATAAGTTGTCAAATATTGTTCCAATCTTTGTTCTTTGTCTAGAAATGCCAAGAATGATCACACACTGTTTGCATCGAGGATCAGTAAATAAAAGATACAGCATTCTTTAAACGAAGAGGGTGATAACCAAATAAGAGGAAACTCATACAAGTAAATAGATGGTTTTTAGGCATTCTATTTACATTTTTTATTAACTTTGAGTTTTTAACTTAATTGGACAAATAAACAACACTGAGCCAGATTGTTCAAATCTTTGCAATGAGGAAAAAATGAACCCTGGCTGGAGAATATTATATAATTTATGCGCTCCAACTTAATTGTAATGATGAATTAAGCATGAATGCACATTGGGATAGATAAGAGCAATTAATTGCGTATTTGTGAAAGTTAGCTTTTATAACGTGAATGACACGTTGTGTGCTATGCTGAAAAAAAGAATGACTTATAGTTAATTACTGAAATAAATGATATATTTTGCCAACGTACAATTACAACATTTGAAAGCACCATCTCATAAACAAACTCATAAGCATACAAAAAGAGCCAAATCTTGCCAGCGAATCGTTAATATTGACACCGACAAACTGAGTGACTTATATTAAATGAAAACAAAAAAATATTTACAGATATTCAATTATTTACTTGAATTCTCGAAACTTAGAAGTAAACCAGTTAGAGACATCGAAAACTCTAGTAATTATCTTGAGATTCTTTGGATGTCAAAAATTCCCATTGACGAAAAGATTGATTGTATTATTCAGGATAATTATTCAAATGAATCAAACTACTGGTTGAAAATTTCAAAACCTATTGAACCAGAAAAGCCAATTTTCCCCAAGCCGCCTAAAAAACTGCAAAATTGGATTATAGCAGAAAGCTTGTTGAACAGAGATGATTTACCAGAGCTTTTTGAAGAAATAGAATCAGAAGAAAATGAAATTCTAAAATTACAAGACCATCCAGAAATAGTAGAAGAATTCAATAAGTACTGCGAAGAAAAATGGTTTACGGATTCTGAATTATATTGGCAGAAAAAAAATATTTATGATATAAAGTTTGCGGCTTTTGAAAAAGTAAATTCTATTTACAAAAAACTGTTTTCCATCTACAATAAGTCACAACAATTTGGTGAAGAATACGAACTAATTGTCGGAATCGGATTACTCAATTTTAAGGAGAGTGATGAAACACCACTAATTTGCAGACACATTATTACCGCAAAAGCTGAAATACAGTTTGAATTTTCTCAAAGGGATTCAAGTTTGATTATCAGTCAGAGTATTGAAAATGGATTGCAAATTGAAACAGATTCAATCATTGACTTATTTGAGCAATTTGATTCGAACGATATTATAGAGAGCGAGAAATCAGCGAAAGAATTAATTAAAGGAAAAGAATTAGTCAATCCTTTTGATGAAGATATACATGAAGTACTTCAACTTCTTGCGGAGAGAATTAAACCAGGCGATGGGAATTACAAGGAGGTGAAAATCAAATCAAATGAAATTCCCAAAAAAGAGACAATATTTTTTGCCCCGGCAATTATTTTAAGAAAACGAGATACAAGAAGTTTCACTTCAGTGTATGAGAAAATAATTGAGGATATTGAAAGTTCTGATAAAACAGAAATCCCAACTCTGGATGATTTAATCGAACTTGAAAGAACAGAATCTTCAGGTGGGACACAAACAGACAATATTGAGTTGCGTGATTCGGGTACAATATATTTCCCGAATAAATTCAATGAAGAACAAAAAACAATAATTAATAAGGCAAGGTTTAACAACAAAGTGTTGGTTCAAGGTCCCCCGGGAACTGGAAAATCTCACACTATTGCTAATTTGATATGTCACTTATTGGCAAATGGCAAAAAAGTTCTGGTAACTGCATACACAAAGAGAGCATTAGAAGTTCTTAAAGACAAACTTCCTGACGAGTTTAAAAGTCTCACAGTTAATTTATTGAGTGGTGATTCTTCCTCAATTCAGGACTTGGAGGCAAGTGTAAATACAATTAATGATGAACTGTCTAATACAGATATTGATGTCCTTCAAAATGAAATTGATGGTTTAGAATCAGATTTGGAATATTTAAAGAAAAGAAGAGCTTATGACACAAATGAACTTTTAAAAATAAAAGAAAGCTCATCAAGAAGAATTGATATAAATCCTGCTTATCAAGGCAATCTTACAGAGATTGCTACAGCATTAGAAATTGACAAAAGTATTTACGACTGGTATGAAGATGATTTTAATGATTATACAGACAATGAAATTTTAGAAAAAATAAAGACATACATATCGTTATTTCAGCATTACATAAACATTGATAAATCGGTTTTTGAATATCAATTACCAGAGATCACTGAATTATTTGATTTTGAAGATTTCGAAAATTTTATAAACCTTGTTTCATTTGCGGAAAAAGAAAATCTTTCAATAGAAAATGCCGATATTATAAATTGTCATGATTTCGAACATCTTGAAGGTCAATTGGATGAGCTTCAAATATTATTTAAAAAAATATTAATCAATCAACACCCAAACAAAGAAGAACTTGTCTCAGACTTTATAAATCACAATAATAAAGTTTGGTTTAACAAAGTAGAAAAATCCAAGTCAATTCTTGCAGAGTTAGAAAGGATTGACTTACGGTTTCTTGACCGGAATATTGAAATATCTTTTCCAAAAGAGAAATCACTTATAAAATTAAAAAGCGATGCTAAAACTCTTTTAGATTTTCTAAATGCAGGAAATGTTTTATCGGGGTTAAGTTTTAAGCTTAGAAAACCTTTTCTGCCTTCAGAAATAAAAGAGAAACTGTATTTCGTTGAATCAGTTACAGTTAATGGCAGCCCTTGCGACACCAAAGAAGAATTTGAAAAAGTAATAAATGACATTAAAGTCAAACAAAATTTTGAAGAATTAGCTGAGATATGGGATAGTACCTGCACTTCAAATCTATACAATGAGAAATTTAATTTTTACCAACAATTGAATAACGAAACGCTGTCGTTATTTGAAACAATATCAAACGCTCAAACTAAAATTAAACTAATCCAGAGTATTTCGGATATTTCCTTTAATGGCTTTGATCTTAAAGAATTACAGCAAGTGATTCAAAACACAAAGAATACTGTTATTCTAAATAAAATAACTGATTACAAAAAGAAAAGAAATTCTATTCAAGGCTATTTAACCGGTAATAACTTTCATCCAATTGCGATAGATATTCATCAATCGTTATCCAATTTGACGTTAAGTGAATACAAAATACTATGCAACAATCTTTCACAACTTCACGACGATTTTGAAGAATATGCGAGGTTTAATGATCTTCGCAATGAATTATCAAAATCATTTCAGAGTCTAATTGAGAAAGTAGAAAACAATGAATTTTCTTATTCTCATATTTCAGATTTAAAACAAGCAATTCTTTATCGACATGCATCCGATGAATTAACAAACTTACTTAGCAGCGATTTAGAAAAAGAACTAAGTGAAAGGATTAAATCTTACGATTCAAGTGAAGAAAAATTAATTGCAAAAATCGCTTCAAAAAAATCATGGGTTTATGTTTTAGACAACTTAAAAAAAAATAGAAGTCTTAGACAACATCTCGAAGCCTGGGTTCAGGC
>JBAZIG010000142.1:0-4017 GCA_041651955.1 Minisyncoccota bacterium
CCGGCGCTTATCAGATAGTCAAATTCATCCTGATAATCGGAATACCGTTTTCCCTTTTTGTTTTCAATTTCTTTTACAACAATGCGCTTCTTCCTGTTTTCCAAATTAGACGGCACCATATCGAATACACGTCGAATCTTCAATTTCTTATCCGAGTCATATTTTGAAGCGTCCAGCGCATAAAACCCATGGATTTCCTGCTGAATGTTGCGGACCTTGACTATGTTAGCATCTTTTAAGAAAGAATTGACCGCATCGGGCAGACCACCAACTAAAAGATACTTTTTTAGCATATCCATCATTTTGTTGTGCACAGGTTCATCCAGACTAACCTCCTTGATGAACATTTCACGTAAGGTATTGATGCTTGACATGCCAAAGCCATTTGCCAAAAGGAATTCTTCAAAATCCAATGGATACATGTGTTTAACTTCAATACTGCCCATCGGAATGGACGTTGTTTTTGCCAACGTAACCCCGAGAAGTGAACCGCTGGCAATATACGCGTACTTATCATCATCCTTCAAAAATTTCAACAAAGTAAGCAGTTGCGGATACGCCTGTATTTCATCTAAAAAGACAAGCGTGTTCTTCTTTTCCTTCATCTTGTTACCAGCCAGGATACTAAGGCGCAAGTAAAAGTCATCGACAGACTTGACGTGTTGAAACAGACGCTCTCCAATAGCATCTTCCAGCATATTAACCTCAATATAGTTTTGGAAAAGTGCTTTCCCTACATGTCTAATAATGAACGTTTTTCCCACCTGCCGTGCCCCATCAATGATCAAGACCTTGTTAGATCCCAATTTCAAGTACGTTTCAATATCATCCTGTATTTTCCTGAACAACATAAATCACACTTTTGCAATAAAATTACAGGATCAAAAATACACTTTTCGCATAATACAAACAACAAAATAATACACTTTTCTATAAAATCTCATCGGAATGCGCAGCAGTCTGGGGCTCGCATAACAGCGTCCAAAGGAGGTAAAGCGGCAAGCTGAATGTTTTGGTCTGTTCCACCCTGTAGTTGCCGATATTCTTCATGGAACACGTAAAACCTATCCGCGGTTCGTACTTCTTGCAGAAAAACCGATAACTTTTGGCTTTAGTATTGATTTCGGCTTTTGCTTCAATGGGGATAAGCTGATTTTCGTTTTCGATGAGAAAATCCAGTTCAGCTGTATTGCCGGAACGCCAGAAGTACGGTTTCATACCAAGCTTCACCAACTCTGTCATTACATAATTCTCCGTAAAGGCTCCCTTAAAATTTTTATACAGTGCCGTCTCTTCCAGTATCGTCTTGGCAGAAACGCCGGCTTTTTGTCTAAGCAATCCGATATCTGCCATATACAACTTGAAGTGCGTGGCATTCGCATGGAACGACAACGGAAGTTCAGCGTGTTCAACAAGTTCCAATTTATAGGTCAAACCGGCATCGACCAACCACTGCAAGGCATCTTCCAGTTCGGCCGAGCGTTTTCCGGCTTTGACATGTGAAAATATAAACTTATTGTTTTCCCTGGCGAGTTGTTTGGGTATGGAGTCCCATATCCATCCCAACTTTGGAATATCCTTTGTGGGTGCATGTTTGGCAAAGTCGTTGGAATAATCAGCCAGGATGTGTTGTTGAATGACATCGATTTTTTTATAGTCACGCGTGTCAACCCACCGCTTCACCACTTCAGGCATTCCCCCTACGATGTAATAGTTTTTCAAGGCTTTAGCCAATGAAACGGAAAATGCATCGGGAATCGCCCGGGTCTTGTCGAACCCTTCCACTATCTGAACTGTTTCGCTCAATCCATCGGCACAGAGAAATTCGCGGAACGACATGGGATACAGTTGAAGATGCTCAATCTTCCCCACGGGGAAAGAACTATTTTGGTGATTCAGAGCTACACCGAGCAGCGATCCGGCACATGCCACATGCAAAGCCGGCCAATTCTCGCAGAAATATTTCAGCGCGGTGATGGCTTTGGGGCAGGCCAGTATTTCATCAAAAATAACGAGCGTTTTACCCTCCGTTACTTTTGTTCCTCCCACTGCAACCGTCAGTTCTTTGATGATTCTGTGAACGTCAAAATCGAAATCAAAGATAGATGAAAGTTTCTGATTCTGTTCGAAGTTAAAATAAGCCGTGTTCTCAAAGTATCGTTTGCCGTACTCTTTCAAGAGATAGGTTTTTCCGCATTGACGTACACCACTCATCATCAATGGCTTACGATCCTCCTTTTTCCCCCAGTCTATCAATTGCACCAATACGTCTCTTTCCATGTCTGTTGTGTTTTATGACATCAAAGATAGTGGAAATATTGCATTTTTCATATGTAAAAAGCAAATATATTTGCGTTTTTCATATGAATAAACATCTCCAAACCGTTTCTGGCATAATCGCTACAAAAACACTGTCATATATACCGGTATATACTCCACCCCATTTTCCCTCTTATAATCCTTTGTGTAGATCAAATACTTGCTCATTATACGATCGGAGAACTTGGAACAGAACACGTCTAATGATTTATGCGTTTTATACCCGGAGGACTTCACCTCAACAGGCGAAATCTTATGTTTGTGGGGGATGACAAAATCTACTTCATAGTACTTCTTGCCTTCGGCGTATGGAATCGTATGATAGTACAGGTTCTTTCCGGTTGCTCTCAGCATCTGGGCTATAACATTCTCATATACATATCCGAGGTTGGTACTTAGCTTATCATTCAGCAACTTATCATAAATGACATTTTCTGTAATATCACTATCCTTGAATGCGAGAGTGACAAACAGGCCGGTATCCGAAGTATACATCTTGAAGTACTCCTCATTCTTTGTAAGGGCTAATCCAGCATTCGGGTCATCTGAGTGGCATGCAACATTTACTGTCATTGAATCCTCCATCTCCTTCACGACATTCAGAATCCTTTCCACCTTTTCATCCTTAACGGCTTTACCCACCTGATAACGCAATGCATTTTTGCTGAGCTGAGCCGGAATGGCATCATACATGGCTTTTGCTCTCCCCGAGTCATCTATTTTCCCGAAATCTTCTTCATAGAGAGCAATGATGTCACGTTTTGCCAAATCAACGGCAGTAAAATTGTTCGTTTTAATATATGCAACAACAGCTTGTGGCATTCCTCCCACCAGCATATACAAGCGGAAGTCCCTCATGAGTTTCCGATGAACAGCATCGCCAAGCGGCAATTTCTTCTCAAAAGCATTACGCAATAACGGAATGGTAGCTGTATCGCCAAGCGCCCATCTGAATTCCTCATAATCAATAGGGAACATATCTACCTTTGTCTCTTCACTTGGAATGATAATATTGCGGCTTCTTGACCTGACAGATATTAAAGATCCTGTCTCAATGTAGTCATATCGATGGTCTTTCACCAGATGCTTGATGGCCTGTCTTGCGAGCGGCTGTAGCTGGACTTCATCAAATATGATCACCGATTCTCTTTCGTACAATTGCACCTGATATATGAATTGCAACCTGAGAAAAAGATAGTTTAAATCGGATATGTCCTTGAACAAATCGCTGACTGCCTTTGAAACGTTTGAAAAATCTATCAATATGTATGATTTATACTCATTACGGGCAAATTCCTCTGCTATGGTAGATTTCCCGATACGCCTGGCTCCCTGTATCAGCAATGCTGTATCTCCATTACGCTCCGATTTCCATTTGAGCATCGTATCGTACATCTTTCTTTTGAAAAAGATTACATGGTCTTCCATTGCCTAAAATTTTTATGTACGAATGTAACCTAAAAACATTGCCCCACCAAATTTATTTACCATAATTGCTAGTATCCACCAAATTTATTTTTTATTTTTGCCGGTGCGCACCATATTTGAGCCGTTTCCAGACCGCTTCGTAACATTTTTTGCGCACCAGACTGCGTATGGGAGTAAGCCTCCGGTTAAGGACGACTTACACATCAACTTGTACAACTTATTGCCAACTCCACTGAAGTTGGTCCAACTTTTACAAAAATCGTAGGAATT
>JBAZIG010000143.1:0-4017 GCA_041651955.1 Minisyncoccota bacterium
TGGTGGAAAAGGCTTTTGGCAATATCAAGGAGCGGCTCAACGGCAAGAGAATGCTTGTCTCCTCCGATGCAAGCCTGGAGGGAAAACTCTTTGTAGAGTTCCTCGCGCTGATCTATCTCTCCTATATCAAGAAACAAATGAGCGAAAAAAATCTTTTCAATCAATTCACTATTCAAGGACTGCTTGATGAGGTAGACTTGATCGAATGCTTCACCGAACCAGGTAAATCCCTCACAGTGGGCGAGGTGCTACTAAAACAAAGGCAAATATTCAAGCATATGGATGTGTTGGCACCAGACGCCATCGCCTCGTTATGAGTTTACGGGAATGCAGGATGCCATGTTCCTCTTGGGACAAACAGATCCTGATTATCAATACCTGGCTGAAAAGCATAATATTCACACAAAAGAAGAACTTATAACCGCTTTATCACAAATAGTTGAAAAAACCGACCTTAACAAGAAATACCGTGATGTTGAGCACCTTTTATTCAAGCAATCTAATGCAGAAAAGGTGATGCTATTCCATGAGTTTGTTAAAGGGTTATAAGAAAATGACTTACACGATGAATCGATAGTCCGCTTGTTGAACGTTTCTGCAGATAATATCCGGTCCAGCATCTTCAAAATCAATTGGGAAATTGCAGGAAAATACACTTTTGTTAAAACCTGAGGGCGAAACTTATTTAACATAACATGCTGATATAATTTGCATTAACCCTAATTTAACCGAAACTTTTTCTAAGGCTATTGACTTTTTGAGATTTAATAGATAAATTGCCAGAAGTTGATCTGAACTCTCTGGAATCAAAGTAGAGCATAAACAAATCAAATCGAAATGAAAAAGTAACAAAAGGTAAAGTGAAAGAAGTTCTGATAAATACGACGGTACAGGAGAAAAACATCACGTATTCCACGGATGGGAAGATATACAAAAAAGTAATCAACCAGTGCAAACAGATAGCCTGTCAGGAAGGGATCGAATTACGCAGGAGTTACACCAGGGAGCTCAAAACGCTGAGCCTGAAGATGCGCTTTATGAACCATCCCAAGCGGAAGAAAGAAGGACAGAGGGCGTTACGCAGGATGCGTACCATAGCCAGGGCACAGGTGAACGATCTGACACGTAAATTAACGGCAGTACAGCGGGAGCCCTACAAAAATCTTCTGCTACGCTTTTGTGCTGTAATCACCCAGGAGAGACAGGACAAGAACAAGATCTACAGTTTGCATGAACCGGATGTAGCATGTATCTCCAAGCGCAAAGAAGGCAAGCCATATGAATATGGGAATAAATCATCTATAGCAAAAACTGTCGATGGATTGTTAGTCGGAGCCATGGCATTTGAGGGGAATCCTTATGACGGGCATAAGTTGGGGGATCAGCTGGAACAGATACAACGGATCACCGGATACAGGCCAAGGGTGGCGCTGGTAGACAGAGGATACCGAGGACAAAAATATGTTGAGAGCACAAAAATAGAGATTCCGGGTCCTGGAAAGAAGCAAAGTTACTACCTGAAACAGAAGGCACTCCGGAAGTTCCGACAACGTGCCGGGATAGAGCCGGTGATAGGACATCTTAAGAAAGATCACCGCATGCTGCGGTACTATTTGAAAGGGACCCGTGTGGACGCCATCAATACGAGATGATGGCAGCAGCAGGCTATAACCTGCGTCATTGGATCATAAAACGGGAAGAGAAGCTTCTTTAGGCCCTTTTCTGTATCATCGAAAAATGGGCTATTGTGCTTTCATTATTAAGAAGAAGGGAAAGATGGCTGGCATTACAGCCTATTCCTGTGAATCTTGAAAATTATGGGTTTTATAAGGATTGACTAATTAACATAAATCATTTGATATGAAAAACATCTTTTTTAAAGTATGGTACTTTATTCGTTCAAGTCCCTGTTTGTCAAATTGTGGTAATCAGTGTGGATTTATTGAAGCTAATAAACCTAACTCAATTGTTAAAATCACTAAATCAGTTATATTGATAGCATTCTCAATATTGATTTCCAATTGTAATAAAGTAGAAACATTTCCTGATGTAGAATCACCTTTGTTAATTAATAAGAATGTATTTTCCACAGTATTAACAAAATCAGAATCAATTGCACTTCGAATAGCTCAAAACGGAACATATAAAATTTCTCCAGAAAAGGCTATTTCAATGGTAAGAGAAGAATTAAAAGATGAAAATATTTGCTTTAAATCTTGTCTTTTGCGAAAAACAAATAAGGACAAAATCGGATATTACGAAATAACCTTTTCTGGTTCAAAAGGAGATGGGTATTCTATCGTTTCCGCTGATGAAAGAATACCTGAGGTAATTTGTTTTGTTGAAAAAGGGTCATTAAGTGACACAATAAATATAGAGCCTCTTAAATATTATATGAGAGCCATCCCTTTATATATAGAAGAATCCATAAAAGACTATAAAAACCTTGATTCTTTGCGAGCTTCAGCAATATCAAAATTACAATCAAATATACCAGCAACAAAAAATATTCCTCCTTTTGATCCAAATGTTTGGTCTTTATATGGAACATATATTGATTCAACTTGTGTCAAAATTGAACATAATACTCCAAGTTGGAGTCAAACTGGTCCTCTAGGAAATAATATTAATTATTCTTGGGGTATTTGTGGTGTAGTGGCTGTTGCAGAAGTAATGGCCTATCATAAAGTCACATACATTAACACATTAACATATGATTATAACTTATGGCTTGATATGCTTAATGGTGATGAAGATTCTTTGGCTTGTTTAGGAGCTGATATATTTCATGACATTTATTGGCTGTTCAATTTAGTTGCTCCTTTACCCAGCACAATTTGTTCTTTTTTTAATAATAATGGTTATTCAGCGTCTTCGCAAAGCGGATATAATTATTATGACTTAATGGATTATATTGTTGATGATGGGCCTGCCATATTATTAGGTTTTGAAGGTCCCATTATCCCAGAAGTATGGAGTATAACCGAAGGGCATTACTGGGTTGCCGATGGTATTGATTATAAATTATTTTCTCCTTATGATGTATATTATCTTATATATAATGGGAACATACTATATCATTATGTCTATTACAATAATTACTCTTTTAATAAAGTATATTTTAATTGGGGATGGGGAGTTAGTTCAAATGGATGGTTTACTAGCGGAGTATTTGAATTAGGGTTAGGTCATTATGAATATTCAATGTCACTGATTGATATAGCTTAATAAATAAAATGAATATGAAAAGGATAGTATTATTCTGCATAAGTATATTATGCTTCCTACCTTGTTCCGGACAGGAATCTTTATTACCTCAAGGAAAAGTGATGGCGTCTGTCGGTTACGGTGTCATTTTTCTGGGAATGGAAACATTTCCTGTTTCTGTTGATGTGGGAGTATGGGATAACGGGAAAAGGGCTTCTTTAGGTGCCGGACTGAGTATAATTCCCGTTTACGGCAGTCACATTGCAGGATATCAGGATGGCTGGATAACCTCAAAAACGACCGGCTCCTGCATCACACCCCAGGCCACGTTTCATTTTACACTTATAAAAAAATGGGAAATATTTGCGGGCGCCGGCGCCGGGTTGTATTATCTAAAACAGACGAAATTGACCACAGATACTCCGGACGGAACACTCGTAAAACCGGAGGTGACCCATGATTACTCATTCCAGGTCCATGCCTTTGCAGGTACCCGCGTACAATTCGGTAACCATTTCGGTCTGTACATCCAGGCCGATTATCCTTTTGTAGCGCATATCGGATTGTCGTGGAGGTTCTAAATTAGAACTTATGAAGATCTTCCCCGGATTAGTCATACCTGATGATACTGTTCCAAAAAGTGTGTCTGAAATAAAAAACATAGCCTCTTAAGAGTTAGTTTTGCAAATGACAAAAAAAAGTAAAACTATTTAATCTAAAAGACTATGTTATTGACAAAAGAACAACTTTCTTCTGTAATAAGCAAACATGCAGAGCGAGAAAACGGATTACAGGATTTAATGGAAATCA
>JBAZIG010000144.1:0-4011 GCA_041651955.1 Minisyncoccota bacterium
ATACTAAAGACTGGGTATCGTGCCATCAGCATCATGAAGTACGGGCTTGAGCATATAGCCAGTGTGCTTCTGAATCCTCTCAGGCCACAGCCATTCGATATCTTTAAAATTTTGTCATGTGCTTAAGGAAAAAGGGATAAACTTAAGACTTATCCAGCAATTTATGGGTCACACATCCCTAAAAACGACCTCTCTCTACCTGCATATAGCCAATGTAAATCCGGGCACAATAACATCCCCTCTGGACTCAATGGATCTATAAACAAGGAGCTATGGAAAATCAACGACAACACATAGAACTTGCCCGGATCTTCAGGGATCAGGCAAAGACATTTGCTGCAAAACACCGTTTATGTGCGGAACAACAAAAGGCGTATACGTCCATCATGGAATGCAGGACTGCTACCCTGGGAGGACACACAGATCGCTGCGAAGCATGCGGCTATACCAGACAATCATACAACTCGTGCAGGAACAGACACTGTCCCAAATGCCAACTCATCAAGACGGCACAATGGGTAGACAAAGTAGCTTCCAATTTACCGCCGGTCCCTCACTTTCATATTGTCTTCACTATCCCTTCGTGCTTGTACCAGTTGTTTTATATAAACCAGCGAGTGGCCTACGGATTACTTTTTAAAGCGGCAGGAAAAGCTTTGTTGCAATGTGCCAGGGGATCAAAGTACCTGGGAGCACAGGCCGGAGCTGTTGCCCTGTTGCATACCTGGGGCCAAACCTTGGTATATCATCCGCACATTCATATGATGGTGCCTTCGGGAGGACTATCGGAAGATATGACAGAATGGATAGCATCAGGAAAGAAGTTCTTCGTTCCGGTGAAGGTATTGAGCTGTGTGTTTCGGGGGATGCTGTGCCGGTTGTTGGAGCAAGCCATTACAGCCGGAGAAATCAGGCTCCCGGAAAAAATGGAATCTTTTAAGTCAATCAAAGAGGCGTGCTATAAAAAGAAATGGGTTGTGTATTGTGAAAAACCTTTTTCAAAACACAACAACCTG
Source organism: Minisyncoccota bacterium (assembly GCA_041651955.1). Taxonomy (GTDB): domain Bacteria; phylum Patescibacteriota; class Minisyncoccia; order Minisyncoccales; family Minisyncoccaceae; genus UBA2558. Next base: position 1,017 of record JBAZIG010000144.1, read on the forward strand.
ATTCAGTACCTGGGGCATTATAGTCACCGGGTGGCCATAAGCAATAACAGGCTGCTTGAGTACAAAGAGAATAAGGTTACCTTTTCTTACAAAGACAACAAAGCAGGCGGGTTGAGCAAACGGATGACCCTGGAAGCCGATGAGTTTATCAGGCGCTTTTTACAACATGTTCTGCCCTGTGGCTTTTACAAAGTGAGGTATTTTGGTTTTATGGCCCTGTGTAATATGAAAGAAAAACTTTCGGCCTGTTTTGAACTGATAGGAAAAACCTCTTTCCTACCGGTATTGGACGGAATAACCACCAGGGAAGTATGGCGCGAACTTACGGGTCATGATCCGTATGTATGCCCTAAATGTAAGACAGGCAGGCTGAGATCTGTGATGCTTGTGGCAAGCGGAATAAGAATGTGAGAGAATGGTTACCCAAAACGTTCTTTGACCGGATAAAGATCACAAAAAGAAGGTTGTAAAAACACCTTTAAGGGTGAGCTGTGCCCATTTAGAAAGAAAACCGACAAAATTGAAATCACAAAGATGTAAACAGCGAAAGAAAAAGCTCCCCAAAAGGTGTCATTTTGCTAACAGGAAGAAACGACACAAAAGAATGCCCATAGCCGGGCGGCACAGTCCAACAATATTTTATTCATTATTCCCGTTATCCATTTAAAAAAGAATGAATTATAGAGTGAAAATAGTTTTGCTCTTGTTATATTTGTATGTGAACAATGAATAAAACACTTTTACGTTATCGGCAACCCTAAGTGCGACAAATCAAATTAACCTTAACAAAAAATAAAATTTTATGGACAATTTTTTTCTAATGCAAATGCAGTCAGCGGGTATACAAGTATTAGAATCTGTTTACCTAATTGCAACATCAAAGAACATTGACACAATTATTAGTAGACATGACTTTCTCCTTGACAGAATCTCAACATTAAAGCAAGGACAAAGTAATTCTCAATATTCAGATTGTGTCCATTTGGCAATGGAACAATATAAGAAAATTTATTATGATAGACCATTTCAAGATTATCAAAGTTCAATTTTATCAAATCCTAATATTTTCAACATTAATGAATTTTACTGTTCATCGCTTGCAAATGCAATGAAAAGATTTTGTGCAGAACAGACAGAAGAAATAAATGCAATGAAAAAAGATACTGCAAAAGCTAAGCGAAAGGAAAAAGTCATTATGGCTATTAGTAAGACAAAATATGAACTTCAAGCAAAATGTTCTACTAGTTCTTATTATTCGACTGCTTTATCAGAATTAGAAAATTTGGGAAAAACCTTTTAATAAGCCATATGAAGCAGTTTGATCTAAACATTGAGAAAATTCTTGAAAATTGGGAAACTTATCATGCAATTCGAGAAATTATTGCTAATGCTCTTGACGAACAGCTTTTAACAGGCACAAAAGATGTTGAAATAATCAAGACAGGCAACAATTGGCACATACGAGATTATGGAAGAGGGTTGAAATATACAAACCTTACTCAAAACGAAAGTCAAGAGAAGCTAACAAATCCAAATGTCATTGGAAAGTTTGGAATTGGATTAAAAGATGCGTTAGCAACTTTTGACAGAAAAGGCATAAAGGTTATAGCTAAATCAAGGTATGGCGACATTACCCTTTCTAAAACAGCCAAAGAAGGATTTACAGATATTATTACTTTGCATGCAAGCATTTCTGATCCGACAGACCCCGACATTGTGGGTACGGAGTTTATTATTGACGGTGCAACTGATGAAGATATTTCAAAAGCTAAAAACTTATTTTTGAAATTTACTGGAGAACAAATTATTGAAACGACAAAAGCTGGTTTAGTTGTCAATAAAATTGGGGGTAGTGGCAAAATATATATTAATGGTGTTAGAGTCGCAGAGGAAGATAACTTTTTGTTTAGCTATAATATTACTCAGTTAACAACTGCTATAAAGAAATCCCTCAATAGGGAAAGGTCAAATGTAGGCAGAACAGCATATACTGACAGTGTCAAAAAAATTCTACTTGCATGTACATCAACTAATGTTGCAAAAATGTTAGCTGAAGACTTGCAAAATATCAACTATGGCACCGCACATGATGAACTTTCTTGGATTGATATTCAAGAACATTCTGTCAAAATTTTTAATCAAAACGAAAAAGTACTTTTTGTTTCATCAACGGATATTATGTTGCATCCGGACATGATTGAGGAGGCAAAATCAAGCGGACATCAAATTATCACAATCCCTGAGAATTTAAAAGAAAAAATAAAAGGAGGTTTAGATTTTTCAGGAAATCCAATTATTGATATTTCACAGTTTGCAACGAATTACAATGATAGTTTTTCATTTGATTTTGTTAAAATAAATGACCTCACCAAAGATGAAAGAGAGGTTTTCAATATGACTGACGATATTCTTAATCTTATTGGTGGGAAACCAAGAATTGTTGAAGATATTAAAATTTCGACAACTATGCGTAAAGAATTCTTTTCGGAAAACGAAACAGTTGGAGTTTGGGAGCCAAGCACAAGTTCGATTATAATACTCAGAAAAATGCTTAATTCAATTAAGGATTATGCAGGTACATTAATTCATGAAGCAATTCACGCTAAGTCAGGACTTGGTGATGTAGGTAGAAGTTTTGAACATGAACTGACTATGGCTATCGGACAAGTGTGCGAAAAAGCATTAGTGAAAAAGAAAAAATGGTGGTAATGATTTCAAGTTAAAGACAAATATATGAAGGGCAGCCGATAACATGCGGTATAAAAAATTGCCTGAACAGTAGGTTATTTAAGCGTTGTAGCCCGCTTCAACCATTGTGTAACTGGATAGGGAATAGCCCGCAATCGGCAACTTTTCATACCGCCAACCGTTATGCGTCATGCTATAAAACAATAACACTATGATATTTATAAGATTAATTGTTATTTCAGTATTAGTATTTGGAAGTTCAAATCTTTTATTTTCACAAATAAAGGTTAGTCAATACGACTTGGAC
>JBAZIG010000145.1:0-3971 GCA_041651955.1 Minisyncoccota bacterium
ATGGTTATGTTTCTTCGTAATAATAGGAGTAATCGATTCCTTTCATGAATACTTCATGGCTGTTGATCTCACTGGTCAGAGCTCCCTCTATCTATAATACTGCCGTAAATTCGGTTCTTCGTCAATTTTGGTGCAATTTAACCCGTCAAGGAAGCTACCATTTTTATCTCAATGAGCCGATTGCCAGCTCTTCCGTACATGCCCCTTTTCAGTGCTTTCAACTTGTTGTTCAATCCCTCAGCCAGTCCGTTATTATAGGGATATATAATAGCGTTTTTAACAGCATCTATATCCTTTATAAGCCCTATTGCAAACGTTCTTAAATGAGCAAATGATTCATTTTTATATTTTTCAATCCAGGCAACAATATCCGTTATTGAATTTCCAGCTATCACTGCCTTGAAAGACACACAGAACTCACGTAGTTTTAAAAGGGTGCCTGAGGACTGTATAATTTCATTCATTTGTATATTCTCTTTGCTGCATTCGCCAGTCTTTTTGTTTATTCCCCATTCCGGATTGGCAATGTAAATATTGAGTTTATATGAAGACAGCGCTTTGAGTACCGATTTTGTTCTGTCATAACCTGTACTATCTACACGACTGGTTCTTGTGGCTTTGCCTTTGAATGTCTTATATTCAGGGAATACGGTTCTCATCCAATTTAGGAAAGCGATATAGGAACAGCACAGACCGGCATTTACGGTATTCCTATAGATTTCACTGATACGGGCTTTATTGTGGATCCCGTTCTGTACAATGGGCAGAAACAATGAATAATCATTCCTAAAAGCAATCTTATGACCTTGTGGCTCGTTCAATGACAGATATTTACGCACTAAGCACCTCGATATATGAAGATGTCTGACTATTTCACGCTCAGAATAATTTTCTTTATTTAGCTTTTGAACCTGTTCAAATAGATATCTCTGCTTATCCGAAGGAGGCCTTCTAGATAATTGTACTGGTTCCGGATTATTCATCGTGGGGTATGATGAGACGGGGGGTGGCAAAGGCTCACTTATCTGCTTGGATAGTTCATCCTTTATTTGATTAAACGATTTTTTTAGTTGCGCTTCCATATGTTCTCCACAATTCTTGACAAGATGGAATTTATCCGCAATTTGAGCCGCTTCCGGTATTCCTTGCTTAATTGCATTTGCATATGCAGAAGACCTATCGCGGGAAACAGTTTGTACATTTGGATAGGCTTTCAACGCTGCTGTAACGTGATCCGTTTCTCTGCTACTTATTAGTGCAATCGTTTTTCTTGTGTCGGCATCAATAATGATGGTGCCATACTTGGTACCTTTCCTATATGCAAAATCATCTATGCAGATGTGTTTGATTGATGCTTTGTCAACCTTGATCTCAATTGATTTGATTAACCTTAGACACGTGGATGCGCTTTGTGACAACCCCATGGAGGAAACTATTACAGCTCCCTTCGTTGCAGACATTTCTATCAGGATGGCTTGTAATTTTGATTTTGCAACAATGGTTTTTCTGGAATATCGTTCTGCAATTTCAGATGGCTGTTCTGAAAATACAATCTGGCGGCACTTAAGATTTCGGCATCTGAATTTTCTTGCCAATAGTCTTATGTTCATCCGTTTTCCATGAATTGGCAAATCCATTAGTTGGCGTTCATAAGTTGAATGAACAGAATGACTCTTCATCCCGCATAAGGGACATCTTGCATAGGACAGTGTTAGTCTTGCTGTAACATCCACGGTCTCGCTATCAATGTATCCTTCTATGAATCTTATTCGCTTATATCCTGTCACACCTCGTAGGATTTTGTCTTTGAGAAAAATATTGGTGTTCTTTTTTTTGTTAACAGTTTTGAACATGTTTAAAGTACTTATATTCAGCACTTTAAGTTAACAATAATATCTCGAAATTGCAAGTTTATTTTATTGATATTCAGCGTTTTACGCTAATTTTTTAACCATTTTGGGAACACCTTCCCCTGCACCAAAATTGACGAAGAACCGCAAATTCAGACCATAGAGTAAGTTTAAAACTTATTATACAACATTTATGTAACCATTTATGATATAATTTTATAGGGATAAGTGGGTGCGAAAAATATATATGACGTTACCTTTAGATCTGTGATAGCTGTTTTGTATTGAGTCTGTACAATTATGTGGAGGTGGTGAAGAGGGAAAAGAAGACAAATTAAGTAATACAAAATAAATGGTATTAGTCAATGGGATGAATATGCAAAAAATAGACTTTACAAGTAACTGAATATTAATTTATTGACTGTTGTGATAAAAGAAACAAAAAAAAATGATGAGATAATATGTCCGAATTGTGGAAAAACAATTTCGAAAAAACACCAGCTTGAAAGTGGGGAATAAATATTCACCGGGAAAGAGAATAAGTGATGCCACAAATGAGCACCTTATCATAAACATCTCGGCCATAAAGGATTTTTTTTGTATTTTTTAGGCTAAATTATTAATTTTACATAATCCAGTGTAGAATAATAACCATTTTAACCTCAAAATGTTATGAAAAAAATAAAAGATATTGACGGCAATGTTTATACTGAAATAAAGATTGGGAAGCAGGTTTGGATGGTTGAAAATCTAAGAACCACAAAATTTAACGATGGCAGCAGCATTATAAATATAACTAGTGAAGAACAGTGGAATGATGCAAGTAGACCAGGTTATTGTTGGTATGACAATGATATAGATAATAAAAACACATACGGCGCTTTATATAACTGGTACGCTGTTGAGTCGGGAATTTTATGCCCCAAGGGCTGGCATGTACCCAGTGATGCAGAATGGACACAATTGGAAGAATACTTGATTGCCAACGGTTACAATTATGATGGCACTACGACAAGTAATAAAATTGCTATATCCTTGGCAAATGCGAAGGGATGGTTTGCTTCAGACGATGTAGGAGCAATTGGCAATACCAATACCGCTTATGACGCATTCAGAAACAAATCAGGTTTCTCAGCCCTTCCGGGTGGCTGGCGTGTCCTCAGTGGGGCATTCAGCGGCATTGAGATCTACGGCGGCTGGTGGGGTTCTACACAGAAATATGAGGATTACGCCTGGCGCCGCTCCCTGTACTACTTTGACAGCTACGTAGACAGGAACCTCGACTTTAAGGGTCTCGGGTTTTCTGTCCGTTGCATGCGGGATTAAGATTAATTTATTTGATTATTTTTCTATTTGACTATTTTTTATAGTACCATATTAAGGCATTCAGCTTTGTCTTAGAGGGCGCTGTCTAAACCTTAGTTTAATTGAATACTGCCTTGAATGCAGACGACAAGGTAAGTTCAACTTAGAATTACTATAAAGTATTTAATATAGGGATAACTGGTTACAAAACATATATACTGAATTATTAACCCGTATCGAATTTGCACAGAAATGTAAACCATCATGTAAACCAAGTGGCCATACACTGAGAAAAAACACAAAAACACATTCGTAAGCAGCTTATAAACAGGACATTCCTCATTAGCTCAGTTGGTTAGAGCACCTGACTGTTAATCAGGGGGTCCAAGGTTCAAGTCCTTGATGAGGAGCCACAGACAAAAGCACTTACGAAAAAACGTAGGTGCTTTTTTTTCAAATGGAGTTTGACTGCGCCATAAAAAAATAAAAAAAGCAAGGTGCTGTTATTCAAATGCTTACATTGTGTCTTTTTATGTTGGCGCAGTCAAACTCCATTTGAAAATGTTATTTTTTGTACTTTCGTCATTATGATTGAAACCCGGAACCTGACCAAGAAGTATGGCGATCTTACCGCAGTGGACAATCTGAACTTGTCCATTGCACGCGGTGAGTTGTTTTCATTGCTGGGACTGAACGGGGCCGGTAAGACCACGACCATAAAAATGCTTTCGTGTCTGATCAGGCCTTCCGGCGGTAGTGCCCGGGTGATGGGTAAAGACCTGGTAAAAGAGGCTCGGGACATAAAACAAAAGATCA
>JBAZIG010000146.1:0-3919 GCA_041651955.1 Minisyncoccota bacterium
TCACAGGACATCCGCGAATGCATGTTCCACCTGGGTGAGATCACCGGCCAGATCTCAACCGACGAGATCCTGGGAAACATCTTCAGCAAGTTCTGCATCGGGAAGTGATTCAAAGTCGAGGTTTACTCTTTTGCATCTGTATCGTCCTGTGCTTAATTCGCAATAACTGTAACCTATTTCATAACTAGACAGGGAGACTAGTGAAATTTGGTATCAAACCCAATTATAGTTGCCTAATATTTGGTGTGAATGACATAAGTTGTCAAACCAGTGTAATATTTTTGAACCACTTATTTAAATTTAATATTATGAAAACAAAAAACTATCTGATTGTCATTCTATTGACCGTTTTTACGCTCTCATCCTGCAGGACCACTTTTTACCAGGTTTACCGCGCCACACCCACCGACAGGTCGATGGCCAACAAGGATGCGCTGGTCTACGAAGATGAGAACTGCGAGGTCACCTACAACCTCTGGAGCCATGGGGGCAATATGGGGTTCGGCTTCTTCAACAAGACGAAAGAGAACATCTACCTGAATCTCGACGAGTGTTTCTTCGTTAGAAACGATGTGGCCAACGATTATTACCTGGAAAGGGAGTTCACCCAATCATCCAACGTGGGTTCCAAAAGTTCGCGCAAAAAGGGAGGGTCACTCGCGCTCACCGGTCTCAATTTCCTGGGACTTATCCAAAGCAACCAAGCAGCAGCAGAGGTGAGTGAGTCGCTGATGACCTCCTCCGGTTCCTCCGTCTCTGTAAAGGAGAAGAAGATCGTCACCATCCCTCCCGGCACGCTCAAGTACATCTCGGAATACAACATCAGCGAGAGTCTCTACCGCGATTGTGACCTGCTGAAGTACCCGAAACGTAAACAAGTGCGGACACTGCATTTCATGAAGGATGACAGCCCCTATGTCTTCAGCAACAGGATCACCTACCGGATGGGAGAAGCCGCGGAACCGGTCCAGTTTGAGAACCAGTTTTATGTTTCAGAGATCACCAACTATCCGGAGAAAGAAATCGTAGAGAAAGAGTATGACGAGTTCTGCGGTGAGAAAAGCAAGGAAAGATACAACTTCTTCAAGGTTAAATCCCCCGATCGGTTCTATATCATGTATCTGAAAAACGGAAATGACATGAAGCACTGAAAGATGCAATAGCTGTGAAAGGTTACCCGGCAGAAATGTTCAATATACAGCTATTTCGGAAACTTTTTTTAACTGTTTTACCGTTTTAATTCCTATATTTGTGATGCAACAGCCATGAGTGCCTAAAATGAACATATAAGTGAATAAAACTGCCTAAAAGGATACCTGGCAGACCGGTCGTAACATGTTGATGGTTCCGCTGCCATTGATGTCTAAACACAGGTCCTGCCGGTTATCTTTTTTTGTACAGATTCTGTAATAAGAAAAGACGTATAGTAACAACTAATCTATTCTTGAATGTTCATTATAGGATTCTGAATAAGGTTTTCAACCAACATGGAGATTTAATTAAATTTGCTAGACTAAAACTTATTCTAAATATTCAACTTTGCTTGATCTGATATGGAAACATTTGATTCAAAGAAAACAAGTTTGTATGAGATATTGAGGAGTATCCACGACGGAAAAATTCAATTGCCCGACTTCCAACGTGGATGGGTGTGGGATGACAATCGAATAAAAGGAATATTGGCCAGTGTCGCAAAGTCATTTCCTATTGGAGCCGTGATGCTGCTTGAAAATGGTAATGAATCTATCCGGTTCAAAACAAAAGCTATAGAGGGTGCTCCTGAGGTTAACGGTGAAAAACCTGAGCTTTTGATTCTTGATGGACAACAACGTCTCACATCACTTTACCAGGCCATTATATCTAATAAAATTGTAAAAACCAGAAACGCAAAGGGATATGAGATAAAACGATGGTATTACATCGACATGCAGAAAGCATTGGACCCTGGAACTGATCTTGAAGAAGCAATTTTTTCAATAAACGAAAATAAGATTGTTACAGAAAACATTGGACGTGACATCGTATTGGATCTGACAAGCCGTGAAAAAGAATTTGAAAATCTCATGTATCCGGTGAGTCTGGTGGATGAGTATGATACATGGTTCCCAGCTTTTTTTGAATTTTGGGAATATGACAAGGAAAAAATCAAGTTTTGGAATGAGTTCCACAGAACTATTATCCTAGGGTTTAACAACTACTCTCTCCCTGTGATTCAAATGACAAAGGAGAACCCAAAAGAAGCTGTTTGTCAGGTTTTTGAAAAAGTAAATACGGGTGGTGTATCGCTCTCTGTATTCGAACTCCTCACTGCTTCTTTTGCTTCTGAAGAATTTGATCTGAAGGAAGATTGGAAAGCAATAAAGATTGCTTTCAAGCCTTATAAAGTGCTAGACAAAACAAGCGAGATAGATTTTATTCAGGCGGTCACTTTATTTTCTACTTATCGGAGGAAAGTAGATCTTGAGTCTTCTGGGCAAAAAGACAATCTACCCGCTGTTAGTGCAAAGAGAAAGGATATGCTCAATTTGGAGTTGACTGATTATAAAAAGTACAGAAATCAGTTATTAGTGGGATTTATCAAAGCCTCAAAAATTCTGGTTGAAAACCACATCTTCCATTCAAGGGATGTTCCATACACCACTCAGCTTGTACCCATGGCAGCTATTCTCTCCCAACTGGGTAATGAGATTGACAATGTTGCAAATAAAAACAAGTTGATGCGGTGGTTTTGGTGTGGTGTCTTTGGTGAACTATATGGTTCTGCCAATGAAACCAGATATGCATTGGATATTGTTCAGGTGGTAGATTGGATCGTGAATGATGCGGCAGAACCTAAAACAATTTATGATGCTAATTTTATGCCATCGCGTCTTCATACACTGAGAACCCGTAACAGTGCTGCATACAAGGGAATATATGCTATCCTTCTGGATGAGAACACAAGAGACTGGATTACGGGCACCAAAATTGATGTTAGTACATACTTTTCTGAATCGATCGATATACACCACATCTTTCCTGTCGCCTGGTGCGAGAAAAAGGAGAATGCGGTGTCACGTGACGATTATGATTCGATCATTAACAAGACACCACTGGCGGGAAGGACCAATCGTATTGTAAGCGGAGATGCCCCCAGTAAGTACCTAGAGCGTATTAAGAAAAATGTGGGTGTGACGGATGATGAATTTATAGAAATTCTGGAATCACATGTGGTGAATCCTGTTTTTTTGCATCAAAATGATTTCCGTGGTTTTTTTAATGACAGAAAGGAACGTATCCTGCAAAGGATTGAAAAGGCAATGGGAAAGCCCATCATGCGTGAACAATCTATCTCTGAAGAAGGTGAGTATTTAAATGATGAAGAGATTATTGATGAAACTGTTGACTATTCTCAACTAAAATTGTTTGATGAAGAAAATCGACTTCCGTATAGTGATATAATACAAAAAGATTGAGTACCAGCTTTGAGTAAAACTAATAAAATCAGTATCATATATAATTATCACAAATATTTTATGAAAGATAATTACAGTAAAAACATATTGTTAAAATGTATCGTCTGCGGTGATACTGATTTGGATTACGTTGAAAACGAGTTGTCTGTTAAGTGTAATCGGTGTGGAAAGGAATATCCCGGTGGATATGATGAGTTAGTTGAGTTGAACCAACCCTATATAGACGATGAAATTCTGAGAATGAATACTGAAATTGAGAAAGATGCTCAGAAAGCGTTGGATGATTCGTTTAATAAAATCTTTAAAGGGAGTAAAAATTTTAAAATAAAATAATTATGGCAGTTGCTGGTTTTATTATCTCCTGTTTAGCATTATTAGGGGGGGTGTTTACGTATTGCAAGCACGACAAAAAAATTAAAAGTCAAGATGAAAAGATTAATCAATATAAACCTGAATTAATTAAG
>JBAZIG010000147.1:0-3890 GCA_041651955.1 Minisyncoccota bacterium
ACTTTGAAGCCAAACAGGAAGAATTGGCCCGCTTCCGGGATGCTAACGTAAACCTGACCTCCGCCATGGCACGCACCCGGGAAGAAAAACTCCAGTCCGAATACACCCTCTTGCTGGGCGTCTACACAGAACTGGCCAAACAAAAAGAACAAGCCAAAATAGCCGTCACCGAAACAACTCCCATCTTAACGGTTATTGAACCGGTAGTAGTACCTGTGGAAAAATCAGGTCCCTCACGTGCTCAGATGCTGATCATCTATACTTTTTTGGGCCTTATTGTTGGAGTGGGATGGGTGTTGGGGTTGCCTTTTGTGAAAGAGACTTTTTCTAAAGTAAGAAAACAGAACAAATAAAAAAAGTACATCAATGAAAGGAATCGTTCTTGCAGGAGGATCTGGCACCCGGTTGTATCCAATTACTAAAGGGGTGAGCAAGCAGTTGTTGCCCATTTACGACAAACCGATGGTATACTATCCAATTTCTGTATTGATGCTTGCAGGAATCAGAGATATTCTGATTATCTCGACACCACAGGACATACCGGGGTTTGAACGTTTGCTGGGTGACGGAAGTAATTATGGTGTCAGATTCCAGTACGCCGAGCAGCCCAGTCCCGATGGACTGGCACAGGCTTTTATAATTGGAGATCAGTTTATTGAAGAGGATTGTGCGTGTCTGGTTTTGGGGGACAATATTTTTTACGGACAGGGATTTAGACCTATGCTTGAAAAAGCAGTCAAAGAAGCCGAAGAAAACCAGAAAGCTACTGTATTCGGTTATTACGTAAATGATCCGGAACGTTACGGAGTGGCAGAGTTCGATAAAAAGGGCAATGTCCTAAGTATTGAGGAGAAGCCTTCCAATCCAAAATCGAACTATGCGGTGGTAGGTCTTTATTTTTATCCTAACAGCGTGGTCAGAATAGCAAAGAATATCAAACCTTCTGCCCGTGGAGAGCTTGAAATTACTACGGTTAACCAGGAGTATTTGAAGAATAAATCACTCAAGATTAAACAGCTGGGAAGAGGGTTCGCATGGCTCGATACCGGCACCCATGAATCTTTATCTGAAGCATCCACCTTTGTAGAGGTAATAGAAAAGAGGCAAGGGTTAAAGGTTGCCTGTCTCGAGGAGATAGCCTATAAAAAAGGATGGATCAATGGTGACGATATCCTGCGACTCGCTGAACCGATGAAGAAAAACCAGTACGGACAATACCTCCTGAACCTTATAAAATGAATTACAAGAAAAATATATTGATCACCGGTGGTGCCGGATTTATCGGGTCGCACGTGGTGCGGCTGTTTGTCAACAACTATCCTGAATACAGGATCATCAACCTCGATAAACTGACCTATGCAGGGAACCTCAACAACCTTCGTGATGTGGAAAATCAACCAAACTATACGTTTGTTAAGGAAGATATCTGCAACCTTGAGAGGATGGTCGAGTTGTTTGATGAATATAATGTTGACGGGGTGATTCACCTTGCCGCTGAGAGCCATGTGGACAGGAGCATTACCGATCCTTTTACCTTTGCACAGACCAATGTGATGGGTACGTTATCCTTGCTGCAGGCTGCAAAAGAGAAATGGGCCGGCAATTTTGAAGGGAAGCTCTTTTACCACGTCTCTACCGATGAGGTATATGGTGCTTTAGGGTTTGATGAGACCCTTTTCACGGAAGAGACACGATATGATCCGCACAGTCCCTATTCTGCTTCTAAAGCAGCTAGTGATCATTTTGTAAGGTCCTATCATGATACGTATGGGCTACCCATCGTGATCTCCAATTGCTCCAACAATTACGGACCCTTTCAGTTCCCCGAGAAGCTGATCCCCTTGTTTATCCACAATATCCGCAACAACAAACCCCTGCCGGTCTATGGTAAGGGAGAGAATGTTCGCGATTGGCTCTATGTAGAAGACCATGCACGTGCTATAGATCTCATTTTTCATCAAGGGAAATTGGGAGATACCTACAACATTGGCGGTTTCAACGAATGGAAGAATATCGATTTGATCAAGGTTATCATCAAAACAGTAGACAAACAGTTGGGCAATCCGGAAGGAACATCGGACCATCTGATCACCTATGTGACCGACCGTGCAGGTCATGACCTTCGTTACGCCATCGATGCTACCAAAATTAAGAATGAATTGGGCTGGGAACCTTCCTTACAGTTTGAAGAGGGTATAGAAAAGACAGTGAAGTGGTATCTAGATAACGAAGATTGGCTTAATTCAGTTACAAGTGGGGATTATCAACGTTATTACAAAATCATATACGGAAGTAATTAATAAATTACAACCAACGTTTCACATTAATGGTATTTGATAATGAATATGCTAAGTTTAATCGGTAGAAACGATGAGCTTTTTACAACAGATATATCAAACAATAAAAAAGAACTGAATGCAATTGTAGGATCTTCAAGATTTCTTGTAATCGGTGGTGCCGGTTCTATAGGTCAGGCTGTATCCAAAGAGATATTCAAACGGAATCCTCGAAAACTTCATATTGTCAACATTAGTGTAAACAATATGGTAGAACTGGTAAGGGATATACGCAGTTCTTTTGGATATATTGGTGGCGATTTCCAAACTTTTGCCTTGGATATTGGATCTTTGGAATATGACGCCTTTTGGAATGCCGACGGCGAATACGATTATGTATTGAATATTTCAGCATTAAAACATGTCCGTAGTGAAAAAGACCCATATACCATGATGCGGATGATAGATGTGAATATCTTCAATACTGAAAAAACAATCAGGCAATCAATTGGAAAGGGTGTTAAGAAATATTTCTGCGTTTCTACAGACAAGGCTGCAAACCCGGCACATTTATGAGGGTTTCGCTCGGGAACATCAGAAGCATACAGGTTAACATTATGGGCGAGGTTGTCCTTCCCGGAACATATACCCTCTCATCCTTCTCGAGTCTTTTCCATGCTTTATACTCAGCGGGAGGTGTAAACAGAATCGGTAGCCTTAGAGACATTAAGCTTATCAGAGACGGAAAAACCATCTCTACAGTGGATGTGTATGAGTACCTTATCAAAGGCGAGAGCAGCGGAAATATCACTTTAAGAGAGGGTGACCTTGTAAAGGTTGAACCATATAGCAAGAGAATTCAAATTACAGGACAGGTTAAAAGGCCAATGATTTATGAGTTAAAGGCCAATGAAAACCTTTCTTCTATTATAAAATATGCGGGAGACTTCACAAGTAACGCATATCGCAAAAATATAAACATTACAAGAAGAGGCGACACCGAGATGCAAATCTTCACTATAGAGGCCGATAGCTTCGACAAATTTGACCTTAAAGATGGTGATGTTGTAAGAGTTAGCGACATACTTGACCGATATGAGAACAGAGTCTCAATCGAGGGTTCAGTATTCAGACCAGGTAGCTACGCAATTGGGGATAAGATTCAAACAGTAACGGATCTTGTAAAATATGCAGAGGGGCCGACGGAGGATGCATTTCTTGCACGTACACTGCTCTACAGGCAGAACCCCGATTTATCAACAACCGTTGAGTCTATCAACCTTGGAATGCTTATAAATAATAACCTCCCGGATATAAAACTCAGGAGAAACGACAGGCTATATGTCCCATCTCAGGATGAACTTAGAGACGAACGCAATGTAACCCTTTCAGGAGAGATTAAACGTCCCGGGCTCCTACCACTACGCAAGAAATATGAGCATTGAAGACCTTATCCTCCAAGGAGGTGGTCTGCTTGAATCTGCCTCAATGGCAAGAGTGGATGTCTCAAGAAGGTTAAAAAACCCTATGAGCACCACCGAATCCCATAAACAGGGGGAGATATTCTCATTTGCACTCAAAAACGGATTGATAATATCGGGCGATAAGAATTTT
>JBAZIG010000148.1:0-3849 GCA_041651955.1 Minisyncoccota bacterium
GGCTGATGAATGTCCAAACCAACTATCTTGTGGTTCCTGAACCAGCTGTTTGTGAAGTTGGTACCCACGAATCCGTTGATACCGGTGATAAGTATTTTCATTCAAAATTCACTTCAAGAGATTTAATTTTATCCCAATTTACTAAAGTATCTGCTTTTTCAATATCGATAAACTCAAAATCATCTAAGTATTGATTAAATTTAGAAAAAGAGTTTTTAAGACCTACGTACGATTTAAATTTTCTAAATCCTTTTTGACTTTCGAATATTGGTTGATCAGGGTCAAAATCTCGTGGATGAAAATAAGTCATTAGATATTTGGAATTTTCACTCCACCTTTTAATTAACCAATATGGGAACAATCTGAAGAATCCTCCTCCAGAGAAAACAAGATTCTTTCCTAGTATTTGATGAAAATTTATTGGGAATTCTTTGATGAATCCACTTGGTAATTTAAGTATTGAAGGACCAACAGTACCATAATCAGGATATCCACCATAATCATGTTTTGCGGGGAACAATGAGCAATCATATTTAAAACCAAGTTGTATTAAAATATCAAGTGCCCATAAATTATTTTTCGTAATGGAGAAGCCTGGTGCACGAAATGCATTAATCTCTTTACCTATAGCATCTTCAATCAGTTTTTTTGCTTTTTCTGTATCTAATCTGAACTCTTCTGGTGTAAATCTGAATGCTAATTGGTGTTGGTATGAATGGCAGCCTATATGATGTCCCAGCTTATCAATACGTTTGATTATATTTGGATGTTTTTCTGCCAACCATCCAAGACAGAAAAAAGTTGCTGTAATTTTATCCCTTTCTAGACGTTCTAATATCCTATCAACACCGTTGTATATTCGGACTTCATATTTATCCCAATTAAAATCTTGTGTCACAAAATCTACATTGTACCAGTCTTCTATATCAAAAGTTAAAATATTCATCTTACATCATAATTAAACAGTCCAAAATCCCAATTTGAAATATCGTATATAAAGTCAGTGTTAGAAATCTTTTCGGGAATTAAAATATCAGCTGTAAAGTTAAGATGTTTTGGCTCATATTTATAGGGTACTTTAAAAAGCAAGAACTGGAAGAAATTTAATTTACCCACAAAAATAATTATGTCTGTTTGCTCATTATTCAAAATGTGTTTAAGTGCTTTACGCAATGTTTTACTATCCTTTTTTTGATTGGTGACATTATAAAAATCTATAAGATAACTAGCATTTATTCCTTCTTCATTTACAACCCGGTAAGCAAAGAATGATTTTGAATCCTTAATTATCTTATGATTTGGAGTGTAACGTTGTTTTTCAATAATGTTATCTGAACGATCGATACTTACAGGCAAACTCTTTTCTAATGTATTTGTAAAATATGAAATAAGTAACAGGAGTTTACTGAACAAACCTGAAAAGAAATTTGCAATTGTAGTTGCTTTCATTAAAACATTCCCTGCTTTTATAGGAAATGCATAGTATTTCAGTTGCCCCACATCTTTCCATTTTACAATATTTTTCCAGTATGTATAAGACACATCATTCGGAACAGCAACAACCATAACTATCCCGTGACTTATCAGTACTTTTTTGAGTTTTTTATACATACGGTACAAGGCTAACAGATCGGTTCGGAATTGTTCACGGATAAAAACATCAACAGCTAAACCTATCCTTTCTGTTGTTACTCCAATGTTGTATTGATATGGAATAACAGAACAGCCACCAACTATTTCATTATTGTTGGTTAAGAAAGCATGATAAGAATGACTGTCAATCGTATTCAGGTATTTGTGTTTAAAGTTCTCAATTGTTTCAGTTTTATTGAATACTTCATTAAACCCAAATACATACGATTCCCAATCAGATTGAGACAATTCGCTGCTTGTTTTTACTACAATTTCCATATTTTAAATGGTACCTGAATCAACATGAATATTTTGTGCTGTTATAGAAGACGCCTTTTCTGACACTAAAAAAGCAATGGTTTCAGCTACTGAATCTACACTTGTTGCTTTTTTCAATGAGGTACGTTTGTAAATTCTGTTGCGCTGGTCGGCGCTCAGAGTTGAACTCATTTCGGTTTCCATGAACCCTGCAACAAGGCAGTTGCTGCGAATTCCAATTTCACCCCATTCGCGCGCAGTATTCTTTGAGAAAGCTTCCAAAGCTCCCTTTGTAGAAGCATACATGGCCAACCCTTTGTACCCGGTATGCACACTAATGGATGAAAGATGCACAATACTTCCTTTGATGTGGTGTAATAACATGTGCCTGATGGCGTATTTGCTTATCATCATAGGGGTAAATACATTCACCCGATACATTTTTTCAAGCGGTTCAAGATTCAGGTTGGTTACAATATCATCGTAAGCCAGCGCTGCATTGTTTATGTAGGCATGTAACGGCGTTTTTAAACCAATCCATTCCTTAAAAAGCTTCTGACGCACATTTTCAGCATCCGACAAATCGTATGATAACCAACTTAAATTTTCAGGATAGTCGTTGATCAGTTCTTCGAGTTCATTGCTTTTACTCCGACTAATGCCATAAACGTTATGGCCTTGTTTTAACAGAGTTTCCGTAGTAATTAACCCTAAACCTTTTGATACTCCTGTGATTAGTATATTCATATTTAACTCCTCTTTATTTTTCCGGTGCGGGTAGTTGAAATTTTATCAGTAAATTTTATGATACGAGGAATTTTAAATTCCTGTAGTTTTGATTGCAAAAACGAACGGATGGATACTTCATCAATTTCATCGGATGTTTTTACTACTTCGCAGCAAATAATATTTCCTAAAACCGAATTGCTTTTGGCAAATACCCTAACATTCTGAATTCCTTCTATTTTTCTGATGGTTTCTTCCACTTCTCCCGGATTAACCTTATAACCTCCTACGTTAATCATTTCGTTTTTGCGCGAAACAAACTGAAATTGAAGGGGATTTTCTGATACAATTTTTACGATATCGCCGGTGTGATACCATTCAGAATCTGAAAACGCTGATTTTCCCAGCAGGCTTTTATGAATAAGCAATTCGTTATCCTGAATTTGCACAAAAGGTTCCATTTCAGGTTTTATGAAAAAATTGTTTCCGTTTGCTGCAAAAAGAGACCCCGCCTCTGTTGAAGCATAAACGTTGGTAAATTTTGCATTTGGAAATATTTGTTTTAGTTGGTCTGCCGTTTTTTCATCAAATTTTTCACCTCCTGATGTTATCCTTTTTACACATACAAAAGAATCCTGATATGGCACTAGTAAACGATAGAATGTAGGTGTCGCTGAAATGTTTGATATATCAAATTTTTTAATAGAATTAAATATTTGCTCTTTTGATAATCCAAAAAGTCTTATGATCAGATTACCGTTCAATAATGCCTGGAAAAATACCTGAATACCCGCCATGTGTGTTGGATTGTAGGCAAATCCCCAAACATTCGCTTTGTTTATTTCAGTTGTTTTCACAAAACGGGTGATAGACTGGAATGAATGAACTACTTTTTTTGGAAGCCCGGTAGTTCCAGAAGTAAAAAGGGTCATCGACCAGTTTGAACCTGTATCTTTTATCCGATTTATTAACTCTGTTTTGTTATTTATAACTTGTTTTTCACTTTTTATAATCGGGAATATATTTTTATTCAAATTAGTTAACCCGGTTAATTTTTGAATCTCCTCTTTAGAAAAATCAGAATCCAACAAAACAATTTCTTTTTCGAGTAAAAGAGAAAGTATAATGTGTTTAAAAACCGAATAAAAATCCTGCTGATAACAATAGGGATTATACTTCGTAGTATTGTTTAGATCATCAAGCAGTTTATCCAAGTTGTTTCCTGATTTTTTG
>JBAZIG010000149.1:0-3846 GCA_041651955.1 Minisyncoccota bacterium
GTTATTCGTGACCTCCCTTCAACAGGGAGCAAATGTCGTGGTGTTTACGCGTTCGCCAGAATCATTTTCAAATGCGTCCAGGCAAAAAGTATTCGATATTATTGCCGATCTAAAGAACGGCAATGTAAAGGTGATTGTGAAAGAACGTATTCACCAGAAGTTTGCCATTGTCGATCGTCGAATTGTTTGGTATGGCAGCATTAACCTACTTTCGTATGGGAGAAGTGAGGAAAGTATGATGCGGTTTGAAAACCGCGAAATCGCCGAGGAATTACTAATGGAAGTGGAAAAAGATATTCTTTAGACTCGGTGGTTTTGTCATTGTTTATGTAATATGACATCCTTGTAGTAAGTTCGTCATTATACTTCTTTGAGTTCGCTCTTACGTTCCTTTTGAACGAGAAAGAGAACGCAAAGAAAAAACATGAGATGCGATCATAGATCCTAAACAGCTGTAGGATAACTATCCAGTGTAAACTATAAAACTCAATACCTAATATCCTAACCGATCTATTCTCAACGAATTCAGTTTTAATCTGCATTTACAACCGCTCTTCACTATTGCTTCCCCACTGTTTCACGCGACGTGTTTTGTCGCAGCTTCACCATTGTAAAGTCGCCAATTCCCCGCAGCCCAGAGGCTGCAAATTCCCCGAACCTGCCCCTGACCTTGCCCCCTACAACTGCTTAGCGACTGCTTAGCCATGCTCAGCAGGCGACTGCTCAGCAGCATTGAGTGCAGGCCCGATCCCTGCTAGGATCACAGCAGCGTTGCCATATATAACGGCAGATGAACTATCCCGTCCTTGACCATTACGTCATTGGTATAAAGGATATAGGAACTGCCGAGGCTTTTGGAAAATTTTTTCCTAAACTTGTCCAGAGATGAGTGAGAGCGGTACTTTCCGGATTTGACCTCTATCGGCGCTATCTTTCTCTCTTCGGTTATCAGAAAATCTATCTCCATGTGGTTCTCCCTGTTATTTGGATCGTTCCGTGAATAAAAATAGAGCTTGTGGCCTTGGGTTCTCAGCATTTGAGCGACCGCATTCTCCATTATCATGCCCTCGTTGATTTCCAACCTGTCAAAAAGAACGGCCCTGTACAGCTCGTTCTCCACGAATGGCTTATCCATAAACGCGAGTGTGATCAAAAGCCCGGTATCGGCCATATAGCACTTCTGTGTTGCTTTATCCGCGCTGAGCGCCAGGCCGACATGCGGGTCTGTCGCGTTCAGGGATGTATTTACTATCATCGCCTCGTGCAGCCATATAAAAGAATCCTCGAAATTCCTGAAGCGGGCCTCCTTGGAAATAGACGAAAGCCTGTACTTTTTCTCCTTCTTTGAAAGCTGTCCCGGGATACCGTCAAAAACAGCAATGACCTTATCCTCATACCCGGCGGCAAACTTTGAAACGTCATTGCGGTATAAAGTAATTATTTGTCTCTTTACCGCGTCAACAGACTCAAATTCCTTGTTCCGGAGATATGCGAGCACTGCCTGCGGCATTCCTCCGACAATAACGTATTGACGAAAATCGTTCATCACCTTGCGATGAAGAGTCTGTCCCAAAGGAGTCCTGTTATTGAAGCAGCTTCTGACAAGCGGCATCGTTGCAAAGTCGCCCAGTGCCCACAGGAACTCCTCAAGATCCAGAGGAAACATCTCAACATGCTCCTCCTCAGACGGTATGATAATGTCCTGAACATTCTTTCTGATGCGAATAAGAGAACCTGTTTCAATATAGTCGTATCTTCCATCCTCCACGAGATATTTTATCAACTGCCTTGCTCGTGGATACTGCTGCACCTCGTCAAATATAATGACCGACGACCTTTTGTGGAGCAATGTCGAGTAGAAGGCGGAAAGCTTCGCGAAAAAAAGGTCCAGATTCGAGCTGTCATATGCAAACAAATCAAGGATCTCCACCGGTGCGTTCCCAAAGTCGATCATTATATAACTCTCGTACTCGTTCTCAGCGAATTGCCGGCAGAGGAAGCTTTTTCCAACTCGTCTCGCACCGTCGATCATGAGTGCGCTGGTCCCTCTGCTCTTGTTCTTCCACTCCAACAAACGGTCATAAAGTTTTCGTTTGAGGACGACAGTATCTTTTTCCTCGGTCATGGCAGATCTCACTCCTCGCAGAGAATTTACTTGGTATAACGCACCATAGCACTTTTATCACGAAAAGGCAAGTTTCATGCATTCAAATTAGCACGAAAAGGCAAGTTCGATAGATGACAATCAGCACGAAAAAGCAAGTTTATGCAAGGCATCGTTGCTGAGATTTGTCGTGATCTTCTTCTCAGCAGCCCAAAGGCTGCAATTCCCCGAACCTGCCCTTGCCCCTACAACCGTTTGACTACTGTTTGACAACGTTTGACTATCGTTTGACCGCATTTACAACCGCTCACTATCGCTTCACCACTGTTTCACGCGACCGTATTTGTCGCAGTTTCACAATTGTAAACATCGCTTGCCTGGTCGGCATACCCCCGCCGCCCACCCTTGGCATTTTTGACAACGCCGTCTTATTTATTTATACTGCAATTGCCCCGTGCACGTCCTCTCCCAGGGAATTGCACCCTGGATAAGTCGGACGGGGCTTTTTTATTTGTAGTGAGAGCCTTCTCGATTTTTTCCAACCTGTTTCGAGAAGGTCATGGCATACTGGCTCGTCTGAATAAAGTTTTGCCCCAAGAATTTTTGACTTTATGCAGCATTTCTCCCATAATAATTTCAATATCCCCTGGCTACCACATAGGCTGCCCTTGTAATGAGGGAAGTGCCACGCGCAGAGGGGATGTTTGTTTTGCCAAGATGTAGTCCGACATCACCGTGATTGAGTCTTTAAACCAAACTGACATTTGCCTTTTGCCCTAACCCACTGTTTTTCCAAACAATAAACAGACTCAATTTTTTCTGGAAACAGAGAATTATGTCAAATGTGTAGGTCTGACCCCAATTATTCCTCGGAGAATTTGTTTGACTTTATCCGCCGAACACTTACAACAGAGCCGCCCCATAAGGGACGGCTGCGTTAATTAATGATCATCAAGACCATATCTTGTCCATATCACGCCTCTATAAGCTCATGAGGCGTGCCTTTTCCTTCTATCAGCTGCTTAACAGATTCAAGCAAGACCCTCTGGTTCTCTTCGCTGTAAAAGGGGTCCTCAGCGACAGGATGAAAAGGGAGCTTTTTCCTGATGACAGTCTGCCTGTAAAAAAGCTTGATCGCCGACTGCGGGCTTAGCCCCATGCTTTTGAATACTGCTTCAGCTTCTTCTTTTAAATCCTCGTCGATTCTATAACGGAGCATTGTTGTCTCAGGCATGTTAACACCCTCTTTTTTAAATTTGAACTTTACTGCTACAATTGAGACATAATAATAGCACTTTCGTGCGCATAGTCAACCGGTAAAAGACGTAAAAATAGCCACGTTGAGAGTGAGTGGCTAAAGCCACGGAGAATTTGCGGCTTTGTTCATGCCGCGGAGAATTTGCAACGCTTTGCTATGCTCACGCTGCGGTGAATTGGCCCATAAGTCTTGAAGACTGAATTCACCGCGATGCAAAGCGAGCAAATTCCCCACAGCCCAAGGGCTGCAAATTCCCCCGCGGACGTAGTCTCCGCCAGCCTTTACGACTGCTTCACCATCGCTTCACTACTGTTTCACGCGACCGTATTTGTCGCAGCTTCACAATTGTAAAAGCCGCTTGCCCACGCTTGCCTATCGCTTGCCGGGCCGGATGACCCTCCCGGCCCACCCCCTTGACACTACCAACAATAGCCGTATTATAAGACAATAGATCAATAACATTCACTTGAGAGATGGTGTTGTT
>JBAZIG010000150.1:0-3818 GCA_041651955.1 Minisyncoccota bacterium
AAACTCGGATGTCGTGAGTTTAATGAGTTGTGGAAACGCATAAACGTTAAGTCTGCTTATATAGTTGATTTTGAAACAGAAGAACTTGTTAAAAAAGCTATTGATTCGCTCGATGAACACCTGAGAGTCTCTCAGATTTACTTTAATGTTGAAAGCGGTTCAATGGAAGAAATCAAATCTAAAGAGGAGTTAGAAGCCGGGGCGTCTTTTGTAAGACAAAAGGGTCGAAAAGAAACCTTGCATATAACAGCAAGCAGCACAATAGAATATGACCTGATTGGAAAGATTGTTGAGGGAACAGGCCTCACTAGGGCAACCGTAGCTAAAATTCTTGCCGGAATAAACACTACAGTATTTGATCAGTTCAAAAACAATCCTGAAGAATTCATCATTAAAGCATCAGATCTAATAAACGAACAAAAAGCCACCGTAATTATTCAACACATCACATACAACAAGCTTGAATCATCTTATGACATGTCTGTTTTCACAGAACCAAGCCTAAAGGGAAAGTTAGGCTACAATGCCATGCCTGCCCAAAAGCACCTTTATGATCACATTTTATATGACTCAACCAACGAAAGAAATTTTGCAGAAAAGCTTGATACTTGTGATGAGGTTTCAGTTTACGTGAAGCTCCCAAGTGGCTTTTACATACAAACACCTGTTGGCAAATACAACCCTGACTGGGCCATAGCATTCCATGATGGTCATGTTAAGCATATATATTTTGTTGCCGAGACCAAGGGATCACTGTCTTCAATGGAACTAAGGAAAATTGAAGAAGCAAAGATTCAATGTGCCAAGGAACATTTCAAGGCAATAAGTACGGATAAAGTTAAGTACGAAGTCGTAGACAACTATGAAACGCTGATGAAATTGGTAATGTAGTTGATGCTGCTGTGTTTCTACTGAGTACGATGGGACAATAAGAGCCCCAATTGAAAGGAAGGATGAATATGTCTATTCCTGATTACCAATCTATTTTGCTGCCATTGCTCAAGTTAGCACAAGACGGGAAAGAATTACTACCTATCAGTAATCAGGAGATTTTTATTAACAGGATTGATCTGGCAGGGTTTACTTTTTAGAAATTATCTAAAAACATATATGAGGTGAGTTTATATGAAGAAAGCAATTACGATCTTTGTTTTTGTACTTCTGATTTTCTCATCAACAGCTAGCGCAAGTGTATATTATGCTACTCCTCCGACTGTATATGTACAACCAGATCCTTCATACCAGACAGGACAGGCAATAGGCAATCTATTGGGGGCTTTGATTCAGGGAGCAAATCAGCAAGCCGAACAAGAAAAACGACAAAAACAGATTGAAGAGTTACGATTTCAATTAAACGGACTTGCAAAATCAGAAGCAATATATATGAAGGAAGCTGTCGAGCAGGGCAAGGTAAAAGAACTTTGGGATGGACTCCAGAATTTTATTTACTCTCAGTAAATGTGTAGTCCGGTTTTAAACAATTCAAATGGCATCTTTACCATTTTCCATCTCAAGGATCTTGGCGGTGGTGCAAAAATGTTTAGAGAGTATGCGATAAACACGCAGAATAACCAGTGTCGCTGCATTATCAAAGTATCGCCATTTAATATTGAAGTTGCGTCAGCTCAGCAAATTAACATTCAACAGCAGCCCCAAAAACAGGTGTCTCTAACTGAAGCAGTTGGTAATTATCTGGGGATCGTTACATCAACTGAGAAAACACCTGAAGGCGGCTTCAGAATTCTTAGTGTAGCTCCCGGAGGGATTTCTGAATTTGCCGGGGTACGGCAAGGAGATATATTGGTAAAAATTGACACCTACGATTTAAAAGATATTGATATAGAGCGAGTAGCTTCGTACATAGCCCTCCGATACCAACAAAAACAATCAATAAAAGCCACTGTTCTCAGAAACGGAACAAACAAAGTTTTTAACATCCAACTTTAATTTAGAATTTTTAAAAATGTTTTCTGAATTTTTTGAGGTGGAGGTGAAAGAAGTGGAAAAGATTTCTGTTGATAAAGACACTTATGATTTCCTTTTTTATTCTTATTTCAAAGATGATACCGACCCTTATATAGCCTGTAGTGATAGAGCTTATCTTGATCTATGTCGGACATTATCATTAAAGAGCAAAAATGGATCTGAATGCAGACATTGTGTAAATAAAATTTTAAAAGCATCAATCATTAAATTACTTTCCGACAAAGAACATGACCAGTTAAAATACGATGTTTGGCACCGTAAGACATGTAATTCTATTTCAAAGCCTTATGCTAATAATAATATAGTATTTAATGTTGGACACGCTCAGAAATGGATTAATATGGCAATGAAATATTTGTATATGCAAAGAAATATATCAATAGAATGTATTTTTAGTTACCTTCATATACCTTTAGATATAATAATACTTAATAGAGCAGCAAAGGAATTTAAGTTGAAGTCTCCCTTTTGCTGTAAATGGAGCAAAATAAATAATTATGATGAGTATTTAGACTATCAAAAAAAACTACGTGATTTAATTAGTATTGACCCAATCCGTTGGGAATTCCAAAGTTGGATTGATGAAGTAAATAAAAAATACAAAAAGAACAAACCTACATAATCTTAAAAAGTTAGTTCTGTATCCACAATACGATATTAGTTTAAATTAATGATATGAGTTATGAAAGGAAGGATAGATATATCTATTCCTGATTACCAATCTATATTGCTGCCGTTGCTTAAACATGCGCAGGACGGTAAAGAACACTCCTCAAAAGAGTCGGCCGGTGTACTTGCTGAACTGGTAGAAAAATTCAACATCATCTTCTACCAATCAGCCGAAGACGCAGTATTTAAGGCTTTGGGCGTGGAGTAAGGAGATTTTTTTATTTATGAAAAATAAATTTAATTAACTTAAAAAAAGAACTGAGGGGTGCGTCGATGTCTAATATTATTGCGATTATATGGGATTTTGATAAAACTTTAGTTAATGGTTATATGCAGGACCCAATATTTGAAAAATATGGTGTCGATGCTGGACAGTTCTGGAATGAAGTTAATGCTCTGCCAAATAAATATAAAGAAGAACAAAATGTTCGCGTAAATCCTGATACTATATATTTAAATCATTTTATTCATTATGTTAAAAGCGGAAAGTTTAAAGGACTAAACAATGACTCGTTATTAGAATTTGGGGGAAATCTCAATTTCTATGAAGGCGTACCGGAGATATTCCAGGATACTAAGAGTTTGGTAGAAAATAATAATAAATATAGTGAATGTGACATCAAAGTAGAACATTATATTGTTAGCACAGGATTAACACAAATAATACGTGGTTCGTCGGTAATGCCCTATGTTGAAGAAATTTGGGGCTGCGAATTTATAGAAGACACTGATGCTGAGGGGAAAAAATTTATTAGTGAAATAGCTTATACAATTGATAATACAACAAAAACAAGAGCTTTATTTGAGATTAACAAAGGAGTACATAAACGGGATGATATTGAGGTTAACACAAAAGTTCCAGAAGAAATGAAACGTGTCCATTTCGAGAATATGATTTATATAGCAGATGGTCCCAGTGATATTCCCGCTTTTTCTGTAGTGAAACAGAATAAGGGTTCAACGTTTGCAATATACCCAAAAGGAAATTATAAAGCATTTAGTCAAGTTGAACAGCTTAGGAAAGATGGAAGGATCGATATGTATGCAGAAGCAGATTATTCTAGAAATACTACTGCGTATATGTGGATAAAAACAAAAATTTTGGAGCGTGCAGAAAGAATTTATGAAAACCATAAGTCAGCACTAGCACGTTCTATTTCACC
>JBAZIG010000151.1:0-3775 GCA_041651955.1 Minisyncoccota bacterium
ATAGAGGCTTCGGGAGGGATTGATGCGGCGATGAATACTGTTTTTCATATGGACCGGGTAGGGTTGATATTTATCCGGGCATATAACGAATTGAAGGGGGTGACCGATGCTATGGGTATGCAAATTAGCCGTGTACTTGCTCAAGGAATGGCGGATGGGGATGGTCCTAGAACAGTAGCCCGTAAATTGGTAACTACGATTACTGGAAGAGGGGATACTTTGGGAGTGAGAGATTCTTTAGGGCGTTGGATACCGGCTAAACGACGGGCGGAAATGATTGCTCGTACAGAGATGATTCGAGCGCACCACGTTGCCACTATTCAAGAGTATCGAAATTGGGGAGTTTTAGGAATACGAGTATTAGCAGAATGGGTTACTGCAGGCGATGATAGGGTATGTGATGTGTGCGCTTCTTTAGAGGGTAAAAAATTTACATTAGATGAAGTAGAGGGTATGATACCAGTTCACCCAAATTGTTTTATTGATAAACAGATTCCCATTTATACATCGGAAGGCTGGAAATCTATTGGAGATGTTGAAATCGGAGATTTGGTGCTCACACATAAACGCAGATTTAAAAAAGTGTACGCATTACCACGACATCAAGAACAAGCCAATGTTGTAACTTTTAAATTTAAAGGCGGTCTTAATTTATCTATGACGGAGAATCATCCTGTACTTGTTGAAGGAGGTACATGGAAACCAGCAAAGGATTGTGTCGAAGGAGAAAAAATAATGCTGTTGGGAAATACGTGCAAGCGTTGTGGGGAACCAATACCTTATTTTAGAAAATATTGTTCTCGTACGTGTTTAAGTAAAGATATAACAGAGAAACAATGGAATGATCCTAAACATAGAGAAAATATATCAAAAAAAGTGCGGAAAAATATGCTTGAACAGTATGCAACAGGGGAACGTGACGGTTCCAAAATAACAGAAAAAGCGCATGTTGCAATACGAGAAATGGTCAAGAAAGGGGCACACCCTTTCCAGGACTCCGAAGTGAACAAGAAAGCTCAATTGACGGCGAATACACCCGAAAACATAAAGAGAAATTCAGAACGGATGAAAAACAATAATCCAATGAAAGATCCGGTGGTCAAAGAAAAAGCAAGAAAATCATTAGAGAAATTGTATGCAGAACATCCAGAAAAGCGTTTGAATGTGCGAATGGCTAAACATCGAAAAAGTGGAGTCTTTACATGGATTGAAAAAAGAATGAGTTTGTGTTTAGATAAGATGGGTATACAATACGTTTCACAATATCCAGTTTTGAGATATAATTTAGATTTTGCAATTCCAGAATTAAAAATAGGTATTGAGTGCGATGGAGAGCAATGGCACCAAGATAAGGAAAAAGAACGGATTAGACAGGAAAGATTAGAAAAAAAAGGTTGGTCTGTTCTCCATTACTCGGGTGCGCAAATTAATCAACACATTGATGAAATTGAACTTGAATTAACAAGAATCTTATGCAACCATCTCGGGGATTATCAACTTGTCCCTTGGGAAGTGGAATCTATCAAACATTGGAAAATGAAAAGAAAAATGCCTATGTACAATTTAAGTGTTGAAGAAGATGAGTCGTACGTTGCCAAGGGCGTCGTTGTTCATAATTGCCGTTGCATGTGTTTGCCTTGGGAGAAAGGAGATGATTAAGATGCCTTGGGAAATTAAAGATGTGGATCGGTTTAAGAAGGGGCTGTCGGATAAGAAAAAACGACAATGGGTACGTATTGCTAATACCGTATTGGATAAATGTATGAAAGATGGAGGAGAGGAAAATGAATGTGCTGGTTCTGCTATAAAACAGGCTAATAAAATAGTAGGGAATATGGAAACAATGATGATTCACGCAACAACAACTACCTTGTATAAGATACAAACGGGTAGTTTAGAGGGGAGAAAATATATGATAGTCCCAGTTGTAATGATGGTAGAAGGAGTCCATAGTGGAAGTCATGGTCCATTATTACATTTGGCAGAAGAATTAAATAAATTTCCTGCCTGTTGGAATGGGATACCGGTTATGATTTACCATCCCCAAATTGATGGTATGAATGTATCGGCTAATTCCCCCGAAATATTGGAGCAATCTGTGGGTAAAATATTTAACACTCATATAGAAGATGGGAAATTAAAAGCAGAGGCATGGATAGATGAGCAGAAGTTAATAGCCATTTCTCCAATGACCGTAGATTATATTCGAGAAGGGAAACCTTTAGATGTTTCTGTTGGAGTATTTTCTGATGAGGAATTGGGAGAAGGAGTATATATTAATGAACATGGAGAAGAAGAACAATACATAGCCACAGCTAGAAATTACCGACCAGACCACTTGGCGTTATTGCCCGGACAACGAGGGGCCTGTAGTTGGATGGATGGTTGTGGGGTGCGTGTTAATAGTGATAGTAACACCGATGGGGTAGAAGTAGTAATTAGTAATATTAACGAAAATGAGAACATGAAAAAAGATGAATTAGTACTTACAATGAAGCAGCAAGCGATGGAGGCATTGCTATCAGACATTACTGATAACAAGCAGGGTTATCAGGAATTGATGATGCAATTGCAATCGAAGCTTGACGCTATGGATACGGAGGAATCCTACCATATACTTGAAGAAGTATATGAGGATACTGTGGTTTACCGTAAACGGAGTAGAGAGTCTGTCGAAAATGGGCTTTTTCAACAATCGTATCAAATAAATGAAGATGGTACGGTAAGTTTGATAGATACTCCAATACGGGTACGGAGGAATGTGACTTACGTTCAAATAAATTCGATGAAACGTACTGTTTTTAATAGTAACAAAGGAGAAACAAAAATGGTTGAGGAAAGTAAGCCTTGTTGCTTGGAAAAAGTGGTTGAGTTAATTGGAAACGAGCAGACTCAATTTACTCCAAATGATAAGGATTGGTTGTTGACTATGTCCGCAGAGCAATTGGAGAAACTGACTCCTGTTGCTCCTAAGGCAGAGGAGACTATTGTGGATCCTCCTGTTCAGGTAAATATGGAGGAATATATCCGCAAAGACACACTTACGACCTTTGAAGCTTTTTTGGAGATAGCTCCCGATGGGATAAAGGAAGTTATGCAGAAAGGGGCAGAGCTTTATGCTCAGCACCGGACAGAATTAATTTCTAATATCATGGCAAACGCCGAACAAGGGGCTTGGATCGAGGATGAGCTTAAAGGTTTTGATACTACCATGTTGGAAAAATTGAATCGTCAATTTAAGCCAGCAGTGGATTATTCTGGGCAGGCAGCAGGTAATGCGGCATTAAATACTCAATCAAACGAGCAAGGCCCAAAAGAAAAATTGCTTCCTTTAGGAGTATAATAAATATAAAATGAAAGGAAATATAAATTATGGCAACTGTTGTTAGAAATTCAGTTAAGATTAAAAATTATTCCGATGTATTTGAGGAGTTTACAGCTTCGGAAGCGATTACTCCTGGAATGCTGGTGGAATTAACGAGCGATGGAAAGGTTAAAAAACATGCTTCCGAAAGTGGGAATGTGTTACCTATGTTCGCTTTGGAGGATGAACTACAAGGCAAGGGTATTGATGATGCCTATGCCGAGGATGCTCAAGTTCAGGTGTGGGTGCCTGGGCGAGGCGATATTGTAAATGCCTTACTCGAAGATGGGCAAAATATTGCCATTGGAGATTATTTAGAGTCGGCTGGAGCAGGGTATCTTCAGAAGTATGTTGCGGATTCAACTGGTATTTACTATCCTGCTCAAATTGTCGGACAGGCAATTGAGGCAG
>JBAZIG010000152.1:0-3774 GCA_041651955.1 Minisyncoccota bacterium
ACAGCACATTCATATTTTATGATGTCTGCGGAGTCAAATTAAAATAATGATGGTATAAGATGATAAATGTAAAATATTTTTTTCTAATCCTATCGCTCTCTTTTTATTGGAGTTGTGCAAACAGGAATGTGATTAAAACCGAAAATGGCGTACTGATTGAACTCAACGCAAGAACAAGTGGGAAAACAAAAAAAAGAATGTTACTGGAAGTAATAAGCCCCACTGTTATAAAAATGGCAGTATCCTGTTCCGATTCAATCCTTACAGTTCCCAGTCTGATTGTAAGAGATCGTGACAAGGTAAGACATGCTCATTCTGTGAAAATAGAACAGGAATCCGTGTCACTATCAACAGACAGTTTGTTCATATCCGTGAATCGATCTTCGGGAGAGATTAGTTATTATGACCAAAAAAAACGGTTGTTACTTACCGCTAAAGACAACGATTTAATTCCCTATGAGAATGAATATACAGGGAAGCGACATCATGTTATTCAGCATTTTCATTGGAAGCAGGAGGAGGCACTCTACGGACTGGGGCAACACCTTCACGGTGAGCTCAACCTTCGAAACATGGAGATTGAACTGGTGCAGGAAAACACAAAAGTATCGGTGCCGTTCCTGCTTTCTTCAGAAGGCTACGGAATCCTTTGGGACAACTATTCCCGTACGGTCTACAAAGATGTTGCTGACAGTTCCTACCTCTGGTCTGATGTCGGGGAGAAAGTACAATACTATTTTATCAAGGGAAACAGTTGCGACGAAATTATTTCACAAAACCGCCAACTTACAGGAGAGGTTCCCATGTATCCACGATGGGCGCTGGGTTATATGCAAAGCCGCAACCGATATAGCTCTGCAGAAGAATTACTAGGTGTAGTAAGGAAACAACGAAAACTGAAAGTTCCCCTGGATGTAATTATCCTCGATTACTATCATTGGGATGATCAGGGGTTTGGCTCCTTTGTCTTCGATGAAGAAACATTTCCCGATCCCGAAGAGATGATCAACACGCTACATGAAGAATATCATTGCAAATTGTTGGTTTCCGTGTGGCCCTCCTTTACCCCGGGTATCAAAAACTGGGAATTATTAAATAGCAAGGGCTATTTACTTGATATCATGACAGCCTTTAATTCACAGGTATATGATGCTTTTAACCCGGATGCCGTTGGACTCTATTATCAATTGCTCAGTAAATCGTACCTCTATAAAGGGGTGGATGGTTGGTGGTTTGATGCTACCGAACCCGAGGATTGGAGAGATCTCATTCAAAGCAAATGTTACCTAGGTGCTGCAGCAAAATATCTGAACACATATTCTTACTTCAGCATAAAAGGTGTCTACGAACGACAGGTGAGAGAATCCGACAAACGGGTATTTGTGTTGACCCGATCGGGTTTCACTGGACAGCAACAATTTGGTACAACCGTCTGGTCGGGTGATGTGGATGCCACTTTTGAGGAATTGAAAAGACAGATTCCTGCCGGATTGAATTTCTGTATGTCAGGACTTCCATTCTGGACTACGGACATTGGTGGATATAAAGGAGGAGATCCAACTGACTCGACATACCAGGAGCTATTTACTCGTTGGTTCCAATATGGCACTTTTTGTCCTATCTTTAGAAGCCATGGACGTCGTTATCCTGGTGACCGCAGTGGCGAGAACGAGATTTGGTCGTATGGCGAAGAAACGCAGAAAATTCTCTCCAAATTTATCGAATTGCGTTATCGGTTGTTGCCCTACATTTATTCTCTTTCAGCCCAAGTCACTTTCAATGGTTTTACTCTTATGCGTGCTTTGCCGTTTGATTTCATACATGACTCCAAGACACACAATATCACCGATCAATTCATGTTTGGTCATGAATTTCTGGTTTGCCCGATTACCGAATCGGGAGCTATCAGCCGACGGGTTTATCTACCCAAGGGGTGCCAATGGTTCGATTTCTGGACCGGTAATGCATATGCTGGAGGGCAGGAGATAGAAGCAGATGCACCTATTGAGAAAATGCCATTGTTTGTGAAAAGTGGATCAATCATTCCCATGGGACCGGTAATGCAATACAGTACAGAACAAATACCCGATCCCATTAAATTACATGTTTACCCGGGTACCAATGCTTCCTTTACTCTATATGAAGACGAGAATGAGCATTTCAACTATAAGAATGGACAATTCCAAAAAATTCCCATTCTATATAACGAGGCTGAGAAACTGCTAATTATTGGTGAATCTGAAGGTAGTTATCCGGAATGTCTTAAAAAACGCACTTTCCAAATTGTACTTGCTGGCAAATTGGATAAAATCGTAACCAATAAAACAAAAACTGTTACCCACACAGTATTGTATGAAGGGAAAAAAATTGTTGTCCGGTTATAGATATAAAAAATCAGGAACTGTAGTTCCATCTCAGAATTTAATTAAAAGATGCATTATGAAAAAGATTATCTTTGTGATATTGTTGGGGGTTGTAGGATTCCACTCTTGCCAAATTTCGGGAAGAGATAAAAGAAAAGTTCCGTATGTGCTAGTGATAGGGATTGATGGGCTAGGGTCCCACGGATTTGAAATAGCAAAAACACCCCACATGAACGAATTAATGAAAAACGGTGCCTGGACATTGAGTGCCAGGACTGTCATACCGAGCAGGAGTGGCCCTGCCTGGAGCTCGATGATAACCGGTGCCACTGTTGAAAAGCATGGCGTGGGATCTAACGGCTGGACCGTTGAAGAGAAACTACTGGAGCCGGTATTTAAATCAGATTATGATATGTTTCCCACTATTTTTGGCGAAACGCGCAAACATCATCCCGATGCAGTAATTGGCACCTTTCACCATTGGGATAAATTTAACAATTTTATAGAAAGGGGAGTATGTGATGTCAGTAAATCGGGTGGTAGTGAAAATATAGTGACTGAGGATGCTTGTGATTTCATAGACAAAAGAAGACCTGATCTCACTTTTGTACATGTAGACCATGTGGACCACGCCGGGCACCACAATGGCTATCGTTCCGAAGGATATGCATTTGCTATTGAAAGAGCGGACAGTCTGATAGGTGTCTTCCTCGAACGTTTGAAAAGATCTGGTATATATGAAGAGACAGTTGTTATCGTAGTCTCCGATCATGGTGGGTTTGAGCACAGCCATGGAGGTATCCACCCCGATGAGATGATTGTTCCATTTTTAATTTCAGGGAAAAAAGTAAAAAAAGGATATAAAATAGAACATCCTGTCTTTATATATGATCTTGCACCGACGGTTGCATATTTATTGGGATTTGAATTAAATGGATACATTTCCGGAACTCCATTAATCGATGCTTTTATTAATTAGTCGATCCTTAAAAAGCATTCATTAGTCTATAATACAGCAAAATAGTAGATATTTTCCTTGGTTAATTTTGCAAGTTTTCGTATATTTGAGATATAAATCTTGCGTAACTACTCAGGTACCCCCGCTCATAGACAGGGAGTCCTGCCTATTCGTCAATCACTATGCTATACACGAAACTACGCTTGAGAAAGGGTTGCTATAACCTGAAGGACCTCAAAGGGGTTCTGTCCGTTCTTGACCGCCGTTTGGATTACGGAGGCAACGGTGGCATAGTTCCCGGCTCCTTCTTCGGAGCGGAAGCACCCGCTGACTTTCAATTTGGTCTTGGCCGGCCTCAATGCCTTCTCGGAGTCGTTGTTCGTGGGAGGAACAGCAGGATTGGCAAGGAAGGTAAAGATATAGTCCCGGTGTTTGGCAATGCCTTTTTTGAGT
>JBAZIG010000153.1:0-3745 GCA_041651955.1 Minisyncoccota bacterium
GAGTGAGTGGAAGGAATATAAATTTTCAGATTTTGTTTCAATAAATCCGACTATAAAGATGCCAACGAATGAGCCGATTTCATTTGTTGAGATGAAAGATTTAGTTGATGGTAAAAAATACTGCTATCCCAGTTCGACACGTCTTAAAGGTGGAGGAGCAAAGTTCGAAAATCGAGATACACTCTTTGCAAGAATTACTCCCTGTCTTGAAAATGGAAAGATTTGCCAAGTGATGGGTTTAAAGAATGGTGTTGGTTTTGGTTCTACTGAGTTTTTAGTTTTTAGAGGTAAGTCGAAAGTTTCCGATTCAGATTTCGTTTTTTATCTTTCTCGTTGGAGTGAAGTTCGTTCTCATGCCGAAATTAATCTTGACGGCACGTCAGGAAGGCAAAGAGTTCCTAAAGATTGTTTTAATGAATTAATCTTAAACTTACCTGAGAGCGTACTCGAACAAACCGCCATTGCCTCAGTTCTCAGCAGTTTAGACGACAAAATAGATCTGCTGCATCGCCAAAACGCAACCTTAGAAAAAATAGCCGAAACACTTTTTAGGCAGTGGTTTGTGGAGGAAGCGAAGGAGGAGTGGAAAGAAGGAAAATTGAGTGAATTAGTTATAGTTAAATACGGCAAAGACCATAAGAAACTTTTGGATGGGGAAATACCTGTGTTTGGTTCTGGTGGGTTAATGAGACATGTAGAAAAATCACTTTACAACAAAGAATCTGTCCTAATTCCCCGCAAAGGAAGTCTTAATAATGTGATGTATCAGGATGAGCCATTTTGGACTGTAGATACCATGTTTTACACAGAAATGAAAATTCCAAATGTTGCAAAATTTATCTATCATTTCCTGAAAGAACAAGATTTGGCATCAATGAATGTTGGTTCTGCTGTTCCAAGTATGACAACAGAAATTTTAAATAATATGCCTTTAGATATTCCACCTATAGAAGTCTTTGAGAAATTTGAAGGAGCAGTGGCACCTCTTTATGCAAAAACGAAATCCAACCAGACCCAAATCAACACCCTTAGTGCTTTGCGCGATACTTTGTTGCCGAAGTTGATGAGTGGGGAAATACGAATTGAAAAAATGGAATTAATATGAATAGGTTGCAATTTGATGAATTTCTAAGGGCTATTAATATAAGCAAAAACGACACCTATTCGTTACTTCTAGGTGCAGGCTGTTCCATTACTTCCGATATTCCATCAGCAGAAGATTGTATTTGGGAATGGAAAAAATCAATTTATAAATCAAATAACTCAACTGTAACAGATTGGATTGAAAATTATAGAAACCCAAAAGTTAAAAACACAATACAACATTGGTTAGATAACCAAGGAGGCTACCCAGAAAGAGGATGTGCAGAAGAATATTCCTTTTACGCTAAAAAATGTTATCCCATTGAAGAACACAGAAGACAATATTTTCAAAAGATTAGTTCAAATAAAAAACCATCAATAGGATATAAATCAATCCCAATAATAGCAAAACAAGGGATGCTTGATTCAGTATGGACAACAAACTTAGATGAGCTTATTGTAACAGCATGTTCCGGGAGTGGTGTTCAGTCAATTGAAATAACATTGGATTCTGTACAAAGATTAACAAAAAGAAATCAAAACAGAAACGAACTTCCTGTAATAAAACTCCACGGTGATTTCAAATATGGAGAATTAAAAAACACGGTTGAAGAACTACGAAATCAGGATAAAACCTTTCGAAGAATTTTAATTGATTATTTGCGAGACAAACATTTAATTGTTGTTGGATATAGTGGTAGAGATGCTTCTCTAATGAATGCATTAAAAGAAGCTTATTCATTACCTGGTGGAGGGATGTTGTATTGGTGCGGTTATGGAAATACTGCAAGTAATGAAGTTCAAGAACTAATTGAACTTGCTGAAAAAAATAATCGCAATGCCTTTTATATTCCAACCGAGGGCTTTGATACTGTCCTTCGCAAAACTGCTCAATTAGTGGTAGAAGATAATAGTGAGTTAAAACACGAATTAATTAACTTACACCAATTAGAGGATAAACTTGATGTTATTACGCCTTTTGATTTAAAACCAGACAGAATAAACAAAATAGTAAAAAGCAACTTGTATAAAATTAGTTTACCTGACGAAGTATTTATATTTGAAGCCACAATTAATGAAAAACCTTGGGATTTTGTTAAAAGTAGGACTTTAAGAAGAAACGATATAGTTGCTGTTCCCTATCGAAAACAAATTTGGTGTTTTGGTAATCTGACCGTAATTAAAGATGTCTTTTCTGATGTTATAGAAAGTGAAATTCAACGAAAGCCATTAGCAAACATTAAAATATTTAATTCTTCTACAAGCAGTTTGCTTTTAACCGCTGTTTGTAAAGTTTTAGCGTCAACCTATAATCTTAAAACTAATTACAAAAACAAACTATGGTCTACAACAGATTTCCAAACCATTGCAGGGCAAAAAGTATATAATGCTATAAAATTGTCATTTGATAAGATTTCAGATGTATTTTATCTTACACTTAATCCTGATTTTGAGGTGGAGAAAGAGAATGTTGATAGGACAATCACTCAAAATGTAGGAATTGCCTTTTTTCATAGAATATGGAATAAGGAATACAATAATTATCTAGAAAAATGGAGGAAAGTGCTTTTTCAAAAAACTAATGAATTTGAATTTCCAATAAGCTCAGGTTCAGGATTCAGATTTAAAATTGCAAAAGCCCCGCTTTTTACAGAAGTTTGTAACTTAAATTATCGTTATTCACAAAATCATTCAGTACCTAAGCATTTCTTTAATCTAAAAGGCATCCAATTCAAGGAAGTTCCCTTATTGTTTTCAACTGCCTACGGTTCAAGAAATGCAACTGATGAACACCCAATGCGAGGTTTGGTCAACAATAAACCTTTTGAAACAAACATCAATTCTTTACTTAATGATAGAGTTGAAATAGCTCTGATTTCACCCAAAGCAGAAGCAAATAATTTATATTCATTCATACAAAAGCAAAATCAAAAGATTGCAAGATTCAAGCAAGATGATGATTACATTATCGATTTTGAAGGATTCTATAATACCTATGGAGTAAGTTTAAATATTCCAACTCCTGATAGCGAAGGATGGGAATATGCACATGAGCCACAACATAATGGAATTGTGGAAAATGCAAACTACATAAAGCAAGAGATTTGCAACTGCATTGTTAAAATTAATTCAACAGGAAGACAAAAGATTATTGTAGTATATATTCCACAACGTTGGGAAGAATTTACTTCGTACAACGTACAAGGTGAATCGTTTGATTTGCACGATTACATTAAAGCTTTTTGTGCTGAGAAAGGGATTATGTCTCAATTAATACGAGAGAAAACGATAATAGACCAACAACAAAGTTGTCAAATTAACTGGTGGTTATCACTTTCTTTCTATGTTAAATCATTAAGAACTCCTTGGATTTTAGCAAATACTGATAAAAATACGGCATTCGCAGGTTTAGGATATAGCATTGATTCTAATGATAATGACAATGGTCACATTGTATTAGGTTGCAGTCATATATATAGCTCTACAGGTGAAGGACTTAAATATAAGTTGTCGAAAATAAGCAACAATAAAATAAAATGGAGACATAAAAAGCCTCATTTGTGTTATGATGATGCTTATGAGTTTGGTCGCAATATCCTTAATCTATTTTATGAATCAATGAATGAACTCCCCAAGAGAGTAGTTATTCATAAAAGAACTT
>JBAZIG010000154.1:0-3744 GCA_041651955.1 Minisyncoccota bacterium
GCAGTAACCTTAACTGCCACATAAAAATACTGTATACGCAATTGCATTAAAATACACAATTATTTATAAAGTATTATTACTCAACGAATTAGCAAAACAAGGACGGTGGATATATGAAATATATACGCAATAGTATGGCGTATACACAAACGTTAGTGGCAAGCATAAGACGACACAGCAAATATGGGATACATAAGAGAATATTACGAACGTATAATAAAGCTTAAAGAATCAGAATGGGAATTTATTGCTTCTCATTTTGACAAGAAGGTTTTTGCCAAAAACCAAATTATTACCCGACAAGGTGAAACAGAAAACTATCTTTCATTTGTAGAATCAGGAATCATTCGCTTCTATATTCCGGACGAAGAAAACGAACTGACTTTCAATTTCAGTTTTGACAAAGAGTTTACTTGTGCTTATGACTCTTTCCTGACACAAACACCTTCTGAATACGAATTGCAAGCATTAACAGAGACCGTTGTTTGGCAAATATCTTATAACAATTTGCAAAAAGTATATGCACAAACTAAAGTTGGGAATTACTTAGGGCGTTTCGCTTCTGAAAAATTGTTTTTAGCAAAAAGTAAACGTGAATTGTCCTTGCTTAAATACAATGCAAAAGAGCGTTATTTAAGACTTTTCAGCGAACAGCCCGACATTTTGAAATTCATTCCCCTCAAATATGTGGCATCATACATTGGTATTACGCCACAAGGATTGAGCAGGATACGCAGACAAATTACTTAACATAGGTTCATTGCCTGCCTTGTTTCTTCTTTTGACCTTTGCAATAAAAATCAAAGGTATGAAAAGAGCAATTTTAGCATACGGACACAACATTCTAAAGCAAAAATGTAAAGACATAGAAAAGAATTATCCCGAATTGGACAAACTAATTGCTGATATGTGGGAAACAATGCAAAATGCCAACGGTTGCGGATTGGCAGCACCACAAATTGGGCTTCCAATAAGACTTTTTGTGGTGGACAGCAAAACAACTTTTGAAAATCTTGACGAAACAAACAGGAAAATCTATTTCGCTCAAGACGATAAAGGAATAAGGGAAACATTTATCAATGCAAAAATCATTGAGCTTTCCGAACAACTTTGGGAAGACGAAGAAGGTTGCTTAAGTATTCCAAATTTATTGCAACCAGTAAAAAGACCCTGGACAATTATCATTGAATATTACAACAAAGACTTTGAACGACAAACAAGGACTTATAGCGGAACAACCGCAAGAATGATACAACACGAATACGACCATACGGAAGGAATTTTGTATCTTGACTACCTGAAACCGCTGACTAAAAAACTAATGGAAGGAAAGCTTAAAAAAATAATTAAAGGTCAAATACAGTCAAAATACCCAATGAAGTTCGTATGACAGAAATGCCAGCCACTAACAGCGCATATAGTTTATGGCGGAATTAGTGTCAAACCCAAAGTTTTTGTATTTTTAAAATCGTAAAATCTAAGTTGAATAATTTACGCATTTTTGCCCGCCACAAACCATATGCGCGAGACGTTAGATACAATTTGTCTAACGTTATAAGCGTATGTTGATGATATATATATCATTAAATGATAATTTATATTTTATTATTGATAAGAATAAAGACCACTTCAAATGAACATTATTTTAAGCTCGCAAGACATACATTCATTAGTAGACCAAAACGAAAAAGAAAAAAAGGAAACTGAATTATTAAAGGAAAAAATTGAAGAGCATAAAAATGATTTTTTAGAAAAGCCTTTTAATCGCTTTGATTTATATAAATCAGTCATAATTGATGATATGCACATAGATGGGTTTGTAATGAAATATCCTGATGGTTGGGTAGTACGTCAATCGGATAGAATTTGGCATTTTCGTGGAGAAAGTGCTTGCTATCCAACTTCTCAGCCAACATTTATCAGAAAATTGAAAAATAAATCAAAAGAAGAAAAACGCGTTTTTGAATTTGTTACGAATCTTAAACTCTTTGAATTCTTTAATGTTCTAAATAAGCTTGATCATTATCATTATTTTAGAAATCTTCATATTACTATCGGAAATAAACATAGTTTTATTGATGTTTTATTTTATAACATAGCTCAACATTATGGATTTGATACTAATTTGTTAGATATAACAAGTGATTTTGAGGTCGCTCTTTTTTTCGCTTGCTGCAAATATTGTAATAATAAATGGCTTCCTTTAACTAATAAAGATTTTTGCAAAAATGAGGAAAGTAAATATGGTCGAATATTTAGAAGAAGAGCAGATTGTTATAGAAACAGAATGTACCCTGTAGAAAAATATGTTGTTTTTCCGGTAGGTTTTCAACCATTTATGCGTTGTCATATGCAATATAGTTACGCAATAGAAATGGACGAGGATATGGACTTAAATAAATCAGAATCTGGTTTTGAATGCTTAAAATTCGAGCAATCTGAAAAATTATGCAATTATATTTATTCTAAAATGAAGAATGGAGAGCTTATCTATCCACAAGAAGGATTACATTTTATTTCCGGAGAACTAAAACAAATTCAAGAGAAGAGCCAGTTTTCTTTAGAAGCATTTATGGCTGTATACAAAAACCTAAATTGGGGCTATTCTGAAACGGAATTAAAAATTTTTCTTGAAAAATTTGGATTTATAATTGGTGGAACCAATATAGCCATAAACCAATCAAAAATTGAAATGATAAATAATTATTATGAAAATTTTGATATAGAAAAATCGTATAACATTAAGTTAACAACAAGATTTAATTTTTGGCCACAAAGTTGAAATAATACCTATCTGTATGCAAAACACCAGCCGCTGGGTGGCGGCCGATTATTTACATCGGTTCGTTAGATAATATTTTAAAATAGACATACCGTAAACATTTCTTGCACTATCTACTAGTTTGTGTAAACGGTACATATTCTTCCATCTTTTTCTCGCTCCTTTTCTTCTTCTCCAAACTATGGATAACCCTGGGACACTACCCCTTCCACCACCCAACCACCTCCAGATCCAGCCCGGCCACCAGCAACGCAACTTCCTCCATATTATTACCCACACCCAACAACCTCTTCAACTTCAAAAAAGTAGGGTGCGTCAAGGGAGCCCCTGACTCCCCAAAACCTCCTGGCTCCCCAAAACACCCAAACTTCCCAAAACCCTCAAAACCCTCAAAACCCTCAAACCCTCCACGCCCCCCAGCCACCTCAACAGCAACACGCTCTTCCCGCTGCTGCCGGATCAGCAGATCCGCAATATCCACGTGATTGGCCCGGTCCTCAAAAGTGGACTCTTTCTCCAGCACATCCGACACCACAATATCCAGCCCCCGGACCCGGGATAACTTCTCTTTCCATTCCAGGTACCCGTCCACGTCCGGAAAAGCCACGACCTTGCGGCCCCTCAAAACCTGCAGCCGATCGTTCAGCTGAGACTTCCCACCGGTGGCCAGCCAGATGTATTCCGGCCAGAATAAACTGCAAATAACCGCTGTTTTTTCACTCTCAACCAGGGCCACATTCTTGCGCGGGTATTGCCTCAACAAATGTTCCCCAAACAAGCATTGTGTCAACTCCCAATCCTCCGGCAAACGCAGCCTCGGATCCCTGGACTGTTTCAAAACGGAATGCACCCAAGTAATCTTTCCACCCACTTTTTCATCCTTGACCCGGTGCCCGGTCTTCCGGTCATATTTCATGATCTTCCCAGTCCTGCAGCGTCCCTCCGTATCCAGCTGGTAAAAA
>JBAZIG010000155.1:0-3735 GCA_041651955.1 Minisyncoccota bacterium
TCTACTTCGATTAGGATACGCGGTCAAGCTACAATAAATGCAAATGCAGAACCTTTGTATGTTATAGATGGTGTTATTGTACAAGGTGGTGGATCCAGTGGAGCTTCTTTCGGTTTGGGTGATGCTCTGGGCAATAGTCCAACATCTACAATTTCTCCTTTATCAACAATTAATCCAGCTGACATATTGTCGATGGAAATCCTGAAGGATGCTTCAGCAACAGCCATTTATGGTGCACAAGGTGCAAATGGTGTAGTACTCATTACAACAAAAAGGGGACAGGCTGGTGAAGCAAAATTTTCGTATGAGGGATTATTTGGTTTACAAAGACAATCCGCTCGTCTTGAAATGATGAACCTTAGAGAATTTGCAGAATTCAGTAATTCTGTTTCAGATGAAACCAATGCACTGGATAGCCGTCCCGAATTTCAAGATCCTTCTTTGCTTGGTGTTGGAACAAATTGGCAAGATGCTATCTTTAGAATTGCTCCAATGCATCAACATCAATTATCGGCTCAAGGTGGAACAGATGCTATTCGATATTATATTTCAGGTTCATTTT
Source organism: Minisyncoccota bacterium (assembly GCA_041651955.1). GTDB lineage: Bacteria > Patescibacteriota > Minisyncoccia > Minisyncoccales > Minisyncoccaceae > UBA2558. The sequence goes on from JBAZIG010000155.1 coordinate 563, forward strand.
TGAACCAGGATGGAACAATAATAGGCACAACTTTTAAACGCACCTCCTTCAGAGTTAATTTAGACTCGCAGTTAAAGAAATGGCTAAAATTAGGAGTTAGTGCTATGTATTCTAATACAGATGAAAGACTTGGGTTGGCTGATAGTGAAGAAGGGATTGTAAACTATTCGCTTTTAACACCGCCCGACATACCCATTTATGATTTGGACGGAAGCTATGCATCAGTGATTCGAGAAGGCTATACGCGTATAAATCCTATTGCCATGGCACTCGACGAAGATATTTTATTAGAAAGGAATAAATTAAATGGGAGCATCTTTGCAGATATTACCCCTCTGAAAAATCTTGTGTGGCACACAGAACTCGGTTTTGATATTGGAGGTTCCAGAGGTGAACGTTTTGAACCAGCTGTAAGATATGGAAATTGGAGTCGCGATAAAAATATGAGTTCTATTCAACGGAACAACAATAATTTCTGGCAGTTGAAAAATTATTTAACTTATACCGGAAAAAAAGATAAACATGATTATACGCTCATGTTAGGACAAGAATTATGGGAGTCACAATATGAGTTTCAAAGCGTTTCTACTACAGACTTACCATCAAATGATATTCATAATCCGAGTTTAGGTAAAGATCCTCGAATCAACTCTGGTTTTGGAAGTTCCGCAATGGCTTCATTTTTTGGAAGAGCTACTTATAATTATGACAATAGATATATGGGGACATACACTTACAGACAGGATGGATCTTCAAACTTTGGTCCTAAAAACAGATGGGCTGGGTTTAATGCGTTTGCTGTTTCGTGGCGTTTTACTAATGAAGAGTTCTTTGAATCGGCAACAAATATTTTGAACGATGGAAAACTTCGTGTAGGATGGGGACAAACGGGAAATTCAAATATTGGTGGATATAGATGGGGTGCCTCTATTTCAAGAATGCCTTCGGGATTAGGTTTAGGTTACCGACAAAGCAACATTGCAAATCCCTATATACAATGGGAAACACAAGAACAATGGAACTTTGGACTTGATTTAAGCTTTTTACAGAATAGAATTGGTTTAGTAGTTGATCTATATGACAAAACCTCAAAGGATATGTTAATGCAATTGCAGCTTCCCTCGTATATGGGAACACGCGGAAATGTGTCTTCTGCTTTATCGGCACCTTATGGGAATTATGGTACCATCAACAATAAAGGATTTGAATTCACGATCACAACAAATAATCTCACCGGTGGATTGACTTGGGATACACAATTTCAGATGTCTTTCAACAAAAATAAACTGGTAGCACTCGATGGAACTGATTCAGGCCATATCGAAGGTTACGGACAATGGAGTGATGTTGTTACAATTACAAGAGTTGGAGAGCCTTTATACAATTTCTATGGGTATAAAGTTGCCGGTGTGTATAAAGACTTCGATGATATTAACAATTCGCCAAAACCTGCAAAATATCCTTCTAATGGAGTTTTTAATCGTGCTAATACGGTGTGGCCAGGAGATTTAAAATATGAAGACATAAGTGGTCCTGATGGAAAGCCGGATGGGATTATAGACACTTATGATAGAACAAATATTGGTTCTCCGATGCCAAAATTTACTTTCGGGATGACCAACACTTTCAAATATCAGAATTTAGATCTATCCATTTTTATAAATGGTTCCTATGGAAATAAAATATTCAACTATATGGATATGAATTTATCGGGCATGACAAGTATTTGGAATAACCAACTGAAAAAAGTAACTGAACGTGCTCGGTTAGAACCAATTGATGGGAACAAAGCTTATCCAACAGAGATTAACGGAGTTACAGTGAATAATTGGTTTGAAGATGTCACCAATGTAGAGGTAACAAACCCTAGGGCAACAATTCCAAGAGCAATAGCAAATGATCCTAATGACAACAATCGCATCAGCGATAGATATATTGAAGACGGCTCATATTTACGTATAAAGAATATTACTCTTGGATACACCATACCTACTCATTTAACACGTAAGTTGCTGATTGAAAACATACGTGTATATACGAACATACAGAACTTATATACCTTTACCAAATATACGGGTTATGATCCAGAAATTGGAGCAAGCACGTCAAACGCAAACGTATATGGATTAGATAACGGACGCTATCCTTCTCCACAGAATTACACATTTGGGCTGAATATTACATTTTAACTTTCTAGTAGAGAAGCATAAGAAAGACTAACATAAAAAAAATTACATGACGAGTTCATTTGTCTTAAAAAAAAATACTTGTATGAAAAAATATAAAAATATAATGCAAAAGAGTACATTCGCTTTACTGATCGTTCTTTTAGGAATGATTTCATGCGAAGATTTTCTCGATCGTCCAACGGAAGACAATTATACAGTAGATAGTTTTTATAAAACAGACGAGCAATGTTTTCAAGCAGTAAATCCTGTTTATAATTCACCTTGGTATGATTTTCAGCGTGGCTTCTTTAAAGTAGGGGAGGTGTTAGCCGGTAATTATTACTGGGGAAATTCTCCATATCTAACTTTTACTATTAATTCAACTGACGAAGATTTAGTAAATATGTCCGCTTCGCTATGGTCAGTAAATGCATATTGCAACGGTATTTTAGAAAACATCGATTTAAAGTCAGGTCCCAATGTTACTGAAATAACTAAAAACACGGTTAAAGGTGAAGCGTTAGTACTGAAAGCAATGGCTTATTTTTATTTGGTGAGAATATACGGAGCAGTACCTATTATTCATAATAACTCTGCTATGATTTCTGAAGGTGGTTATAATGAAGTTTATAGAGCTACAATTCCAAATATATATGATTACATTATTATGACTTTAGAGAAGGCTATTGAATGGTTACCAGAAAAGAATAAACCTGGGAGAATCGATAAGTATTCTGCTTATGGATTGCTATCCAAAGTTTATCTTACAAAATCAGGATATGGAATGACAGGTTCACGCAATGAAGAAGATTTAAATAAAGCAGCAGTAAATGCGGAGAAAGTAATTTATCAAAGCGGACGAACACTATTACCTAAATATTCAGATATATTCAGATTGGAAAACAATTTCAACGAAGAGAGTCTTATTGCTTGGCATTGGGTTGTATCAAATCAATGGACCTCTCAAAACACCTTGCAATCAGATTTAGGTATTGTCGGGTTTGA
>JBAZIG010000156.1:0-3725 GCA_041651955.1 Minisyncoccota bacterium
AAAACAGGACGGGCTACCGGACCTTGTCCGTTCTCTTCCGGGCAGATACCATGACTCGGTTAGTGAGTGTGTCTCAGCATGCTTTTCATGTTTCACTCCCCACGGAGCAAACAGTTTCATTTGACGGACCTCATACGGTTGATTTTTCTGTACTGAGCTCTCTTCCCTGGGAGATATGGAGTGACGCAGCCTGGTGTTCTGTTCAGACGGTCGCGCATGATGAATCCGATACTGCCGTGGACAATCAGATCTCAATAGAGGCCAATCCCGGGGTCAGGCGTACGGCCAGGTTGACGGTGAAAAACACTCATGATGAAAGACTGAATTATTCCATAACACAGAATAGTGATCTACGTGCATTTTATGATACCGACTGGTCCGGTACGGCTACATTGACAGCTGCCTTTATAACCAGGACAGGTTCTATGAATATGACCATTGTAGATGATGAAAATGTAATCGTGAGGGGATACCCGGGTCAGATCCTTGAATTCACAGATGAATCCATTCGGTTCCAAGTGTTTCTTGACCAGATTTCCTACGAAGGCTATACGGGATATGACGTGACCGCTGTATTTACAGGAACCTTCTCTGCCGATCAGTCACGGATATCAGGGACCTTGTCGGGCCGGGGAACCCTGATGGGAATAACACTCAATGTTTCCGGGACATGGGAACTTTCCAGGTAGAAGCCAGGAACTAAGCTCCCAGACCGCGTCTGTCTGCACATTTTGCACTAAAGGTGATAGGACTCTGCCACCGTTAATATAAGGGAAACCTCGGCTTACATAAAAAGCTTCCCGTTCTTAAAGGTGGCAGCGGCCGCCTGAATGGAAATACCCACCCATTGCGGTGATTCATCAATAAAACGAAAAACATTGCATTGTTCGCTTCTGTTAACAATAATACTAGAATATATAATTATTAATTTATTTGAATAACTATAATTATTATGAGTATCACAGAAAATGAAAAAGACCGCTACGGTACTTTTATTACAGGAATAGCTTACACTGGAATAATTGGTATTATTCTTTTATTGCTTTGCTTCTTAATTGATGAAACCTGGTTAGATCATAGTATTACGTATATTATTGTTGTGGTTTTGTGTATTACATTCTTTATAAGCGGTTTAAAAAGGGTAAAATTAAAAGATGTTGGTATATTGGTGAAATTTGGAAAAAGAGATTTTGACAAGATTTTTACAGAAGGAATATGGTGGATATTTCCTCTTTGGTCCTTTAAGCAACAACCACATTTTGATCGTTTTAATGAATCTGAAAAGATAGAGATGACGTTCATTACAAGTGACGAAATACCTCTCGAGATTGAGGTTAAATATTATTGGCAATCTAAAGATTTAAAAGATTTTGACAATAAGTACTCTCCTTCCTATTTGAAAGACAAGCTTGCTCACGAATTAGGGGTTTTCGTAAGAAGTAGAAAGGCTGTTGAACTCTTGTCAGATGCAGGCATATCCGATTATGTAATGAAAAAGTATTTAATTAATGCAGGAGAAAGAATTGGAATTACCCTTTCTGATGTGTTCCCAAATATTAATTACGAGGCCCAATACAACGCAGTGGTATCAGAATATCAGCGTAAATATAAAGCACTGAAATTTCAATTGGATGAAATGCTTCAAAATATTCACATAAAAGGTGAGGATATGAAGTTATATGAAACCCAGATTACAAATTACATAAAAGTGCTCGGTGTCTCACCTAATGATGCTTTAAACTTTATAAAAGTATACAAGAACAATGTAGAAATGAATGACAAAACCTACAATGTAAATGTTCAAGATATTAATAAGATATTGGATGCTGCTGTATCAATAATTATGAATAAAAATGAAAAATAAAATTATATTCTTAGCTATTGTCTTCTTAGTTCTTTTGGGGTTACTCATAGGTATAAAGAAGAATCGTACTCATCGAGAAGAGATGAGAATGGAAGAGATCATCAGAAAAGAGAAAGAACAGCATTACCAAGACAGTCTTAAGTCTCTTCAAGAGGTTCGTCGTGCTGAAAAAAGCATTGAAAAAAGTGAGAAAAGTGAGAAGAGTGAACGGTTGTCAAAACCAAAGGAGGATTATAGTGTATATATAAATAATTCAATTCATAATTCAGATGATAACGTCAATATTGCTGTTACTGTCGTTGATGAGAATGGTAATTTATCGCCTTCAATATCAAGTTCCATTGCGAACGTATATAATCAATCTGAATTTTCTGGAAATACAGGACTGTTAAGAAGTTCCTTTTTACAAAGATCTGATTTTCAGGAATTATTTCAAGGCAATTCAGTGATAATTGAGAACTTAAATCTCTCAAATTATGCCGATTACGTTGCTGTTGGGAAAATCCATTACACTTTAAGTAAGGGTACTCTTGTTGAAGGCACATTTGTCTGTTCAGTTACATTGTCTATGAATATTATTTCTACAAACCAAAAAACCATAGTGAAAAGTATTACATATACTTCAAGAGGGAATGGCGCTAGTGAAGAACAGGCAGAAAAATTCGCAGTAGACAAACTTTTACAGAAATACTCATCAGACTATTCATCAATATAAAGTTTAATATGAAAAAATTACTTTGTTTTCTAGTAGTATTCGGCTGTTTTTCAATCTCTTTTGCACAGAGTGCTTTTGATACAGCCATTGAGGATACAAGCAATGACATTTCAACTAAACTTATCACTAAAGGAAAAAATAAAATTGTCGTTTTGTATGTAACTGATGCAAATAAAAAGCAAACAATAACCGGTAAATATATTGCCGATATCATATCTGTTAATATTGTCAACAATCCTGGTGGTTTTTTCGTTTTTGACAGAGAAAACCTTGCAAGTATTGCAGAAGCTAATAAATTGATAAATGAAGGATTTATAGATGTTACTTCTGCTCAAGAATTGGGTCGTATTTTAGCTGTAGAAGCAATTGTTATTGGAAATTACGTCATGTTAAGTGAAACCATTAAATTGACAGTCAAAGCTCTTGATGTGAGTAATGGTTTTGTGATAGCTGCTACAATGAAAGATTTGCCTCTTGATGCTAATGCTGCTGCTTTGCTAGGTATAAACATCAGTAATAATATTACTACATCTAATAAATTTGAGAATAGAGGGTTTAATTCTCCATTAAAATCAAGAGAAAATTACAATGATCCAAACACGGTTAATAAGGATTGTGAAACGAATAATACGGGTGATTATTGCATTACTAATAATAAAAATTTTTTAATACAATTATTATATTGGAAAAAATCTGTTTATGGTAGTACTAAAAAAATATCCATTGAGCCTGGCCAAACAGTGTGTCTTTATAATTTAGAAAGCGGTGTATGGGAATATGATTATGATGATTTGCCTATAATTAGAAAATCTGGATTAAACAATAAATACCAATGGGAAGAAAGAGTTGTAATTCATGGACAATTTCTTGTTGAAAAATGTAAATCTAAGACATTTATAATTAAATAGCTTCAGGCGTTCATAGATCCTATTCATGAGCAGGTCCGTACTACCAGGCTAAATGCTGTTCTAAGAAGCATGAATGATGTTATGGGCCAAACCCTAAGAAGTCATGCGCGAATACGGAGTCCCCATCCTCTCTGAATTCCCCGAAAGCAACGGCTACGCCGCCATCATCCTGACCGTCGCCCACAAAGAATTCCTCTCCCTCAACCTCTCCCACCTAAAATCCACCGGCACCCTCATC
>JBAZIG010000157.1:0-3718 GCA_041651955.1 Minisyncoccota bacterium
GAAGCTGTTTCCAGAAGTATTCTTCGTACAGATCCGCGTTCCTGTGTTCGTTTGCATATGCAAGCGTTGATCGTTTGGGAGCTGCTTTTATTCCAAGATGCTTTACCTTGCCGTTGCAGCATAAGAGACCGTTTGTTATTTCCCTGAGCGAATCAGCTCTTGCAAGATGAGAAAAGATCATCGCCACCAATTGGGCTTTTGACGTGAATCCTTTCGCGTTACGGTCGTTTCCGTGTTTCATCACCAGCTGTTCAAAACTTACCGGAGATAAGGACATCTCAGATAGTATTTGACTGAATAGGCTCATGCACTTTATCATTGTTCTGCCTCCGTGGTTTCTTTGGGTATTTTTGGTGTCGCAACTAAATGATATCCCAATAACGGAGGCTTTACTATTTCATTTTCCTATCTTGGACACGTGTGCAAATACATATTTGCACCTCGCTTTTTATAATAACACGTTTAAAATTAAATCTGAAGATATGAATCATCCCGATCCATCCTGCTCCGATATATGAGATATCATCACTAATAAACATATAAGCATATTTTTCGATTTTGCTTAGCCTATTACGCAACCATTTTATCAACTCAATCTAAAAAACAATACTGAGCACATAACCTCGGCTTTTTCAAAAAAACACCCAACCCACTCTCTAAACCTCAAAAACACTAAAAATATCTAATCCGTTCGAGATCTAAAAATCTAATCTACTCTGTCATAAGCCTTTGACATATAACCTGACCACTTAATTGATGATGTAGTTCTTAGTTGGCATAAATCTTTTGCGGTTTTTTAAAGTCGATTGGCATTATTTCGACCTCATCTCTTTCTCAATAAGAGCTAGTGCAATCCGAAGTGCCTTTACCCGCCTGTCGTTTAAAGTTTTTTGTGAAGACTGTAGTCTGCCGCTTTCCTGCATCTTTTCGCACTTGTGTAACGTTGAAGCAAGGGCGGTCTTCGCCTCTTCCAGTTCCTGTTTTGTGTATTCGTTCATTTTATCTCCTTAATTCTTGAAAGGTTACCGCTGCACAGTACCTCAAGGTTATCAAATATTTTACGTGCTGGCCAATCCCACCATTTTAATTTCAGCAGATAGTCTATAAGGTCATCGTCGAATCTTTTCTTAATAATTCTGACGGGGTTTCCGCCTGCAATATGATAAGCCGGTATGTCCTTTGTAACTACTGAATTGGCAGCTACAATTGCTCCATCACCAATATGCACGCCAGGCATTACAGTGACATTTTGACCTATCCACACATCATTTCCTACAACAGTATCTCCTTTGAAAGGTAAATCCCCAAGTGTCGGAGTTGCCTTTTCCCAACCATGCCCCATGATGTTAAAAGGATAAGTAGTGACGCTGCACATTCTATGATTCGCACCGTTCATTACAAATTCGATACCTTTTGCTATAGCGCAGAATTTCCCGATGATGAGCTTATCACCTATAAATTCATAGTGATGTGTAACGTGCTCTTCAAATCGTTCCGCACCATTGATATCATCATAGTAGGTGTAATCGCCTACTATAATGTTTGGACGTGTGATTAAATTTCTAATGTAGCATATGCTTTTGATATTTTCATTTGGATAAATGGAACTTGGATCTGGTCCATATTGCATATTAAACCTCCTCGCGCATTGGCTTTCCGCTATCACCGCTTTCCCAACTCAGATGCTATCAAGCTTGTTTCACAGACTTAATTAGCAGCATCATTGGGCGGCGCATTTCATCTGACATGCCCGGAATGTCCATCATATCGGCGCTTGGCATTGCTTCCTCAACAACGTCCAGCCGAAATCCGGCTTTTATAAGCCCCATTAGAATTTGCGTTAATGTATGATGTTGTTTAGTGACATCCAGTCCTAGGAAATGGGCAACTCGCTCTCCGGGATAAAAATAATCATCAACAGGCCAGTGCTGTGATCTGCCATTCGAATCATAAATCCAGTCCTGGTTTACACCCGCTGTAAAAACAGGATGTTCAATGTTAAGAAGGAAAACGCCATCAGCCTTTAGCGTCAAGTATATTTTCCTGAAAATCGTATCAATATCTGCAATATAATGAAGCACCAGATTAGAAAGCACGCAATCATATGAATTGGCGGGATAATCATATTCCTCCAGCCCGCAAACCCGATAGGTAATTTTCGAGTCTGCGTTTTTTGCTTTTGCTTCATGTATCATTTTTTCACTCAGGTCAATACCCAATACCTGCTTTGCACCGCACTCAACCGCATATTTGCAATGCCAGCCATAACCGCATCCAAGATCGAGTACGCTTTTGTAGCTTAATTCAGGAAACAAGGCCTTGAACTGATGCCATTCACCTGCTCCGGATAAGCCTTGTTGACTGCGTGACATCTTCGAATACTGGTCAAAAAATTGTCTATTATCATAAATGTTGTTCATATTCTCACCTTCTTTGTGTAGTTAGAATCTTTCACCGGATATGTTCATCAGTCATTCAGAAAAATACCTTTCGCTTCGTTAATCAATTGCTTTAGCTGCACACAGGCATTTGCTCCATCTGTTCCGGCTGCCGCAAAAATTGAATTTACTTTATCTTTGTATCCAAGCGGGTGAATGTTAAAATGCTCTATCATGCCTACTGCCTTTTTTTCGTTCAGGCAGTACTCTTCATTTACTGCAAATAACACCTGGTTCAGCGCTGAAATCGCCCGTACAATATGAGCAGTAACATAATAAACATCGTTTTTCCTGGCATTGTTTTCCGCGAACATTAAAGAAAACTCTGCTTCAAACGTAAAGAAACCAATAATAGCTCTTTTCAATTTCGGCGGGTATTTTTCCGCGACTTGCTTCAAAGCTGAAATAGTACCCTGTTTATCCCACAATACCTTACATACTGCTAATTCTCCCATATACATCACATTCATGTAGGCATGGGGATGTCCTGTTTGATAATGTGCGGAAATAATCCCTTCCTGACATTCTGAAATTACATTTTCCACACGATCTATATCCCTTAGAATAAAATCAACATGGTATCCATCAATAATAAGCCAGCCACCGCCATTAACCCATTGACCCCATTCACCGGGAGAAACAATCAAATTATCCCTGTGCTCATCATCCACAAGTTTCGCCGCCTTGTTCAAGGACACAAGGTCTAGTGTCTCCGTATTGTAATAAATACCGATATCAATATCCGATTCAGATGAATGCGTGCCCCTTGCGCGGGAACCGCCAAGCACAACTGCTTGGATGCCTGACACATCTGCCAATGCTGATACAACTTCATCTAATACTGTTTTAATTTCATTCATGTATGCTCACCTCATTAAAGCGACCTTTTTAAAATAGCTTGTTAATGCCCACATCCAATCCGACCACACAACCCAAAAAACTTCCAAAAAAACATCTAACCTGACCACTCGCGACCCTCGACATCTAACCCGACCACTCACCGAGCTATGACATCTAACCTGACCACTTGACTATCAAAAACCGCTCTTATGGACTTATTCCCTCGAAGCGATATTTTCATGTTTTTCGCTCAATGGGCTTCACACCCATGTGTGCTGAAAACCTTGATATATAAGGGTTTCCGGACTTCATGCTATTTTACCCTTGACATCAATACCACCGTCTCAACATGACCTGTCTGGGGGAACATGTCGAAGGGCTGGATGTTCCTGATCGCGTAACCGTTTGACATAAGGCTCTTGATGTCTCGTGCCAGCGTT
>JBAZIG010000158.1:0-3702 GCA_041651955.1 Minisyncoccota bacterium
GGGATCACTGCATCTTGGGGCAGCAATCTGTAAAGTTAAAAGATTCGATGATTATTTTCAAGTATTTTCAATCTAAACCAACAAGTTACAGCAAACTGAAACACCACTCACAACCGAAATCAAACCCAAACCGTCCGAAATCAAAGTCTTAATGACTGAATCACTTGCTGTTTATATGCGAAACCCCATAAAAATCTTCTACACCAGAGTAAAAACAAAAAGGGTGCTATAGCCGGCACCCTTTTCATATTTGTTGTATGTTTCTAGATTTTGGTAAATGTTAACCAATCACCAACATCTCCGTCTTCGTTTAGCCTCATTCTGAATGAAGTATTTGAAATTAATTCAAAATCGAAAACTAATTCAAGAGGTACTTCCCCAGCAGTAATCAGAGTAATAGTATTACCGTCTTCTGAAACAACAAAATCGAAATCAATATATGCTGTATATGCACTTTCTTCTTCTGACGATGGTATTCTAACTTTGCCGTGTACTAGAATCGTCACAATATCAGCCAATAAAACTTCTTTTGGCGGGTTATATTTTTCCAAAATTATTAATTGATGCTCATCATCCCCATCTGCGATGAATGTACCATTCAATACTTGTAGTACATTAATCTGTGCCTGGGTAAAATGCGTTAAATCCATAGCATCCTGCGGTTCGCAAGAAGTCAGCAACAAGGCAAGTCCGGTAAAAATCACAAATAGCTTTTTCATTATGTTATAATTTTAGTTTTGGTTAATATTTTGAAAATTGATTTTTGCCGAATTAATGACAGACGTGTTCAAATATAACAAAAGGAGAATTATACTTAATTGAATGTCAACTATATAGACAATGATGAAAATCAATTGTCATTTCACAAATTTCTGTACAATGCCTCTCTGTATTTAGTTAATTTCCAGTATGGCCCAAAATAGATACCCAGAACGTCAAAACATGACGTAGTAGAAAAAAATTGTTAAAAAAGGTATAAATGAAAATCGGAGACTTGTAGAATACTAATTAAGGGAAACAAAAAGTAAACAACTCTTTAAAAATGAATCATCCCTAAAGTAAAGCCGTGGTTTAAGCCAAGGTATCAGTCATTCTCTTTCCGCTCCGCCAGCTCCGCTCCATTCGAATCACTGATCTTATCCTCACTTCCGCTCAGAGATTGTCATCCTCCATTCCGCCTCGCGCCATTCCGGACCACAAACTCTTGACGCTCCAGGCTTAATCGGTATTCGCTCCGCTCATGATCCTTAACCCCACCCAGCGAACTTCGTTCGCCTCCCACCCTGGAAACAGCGGTGTTCGCTTCGCTCACACCTACATAAATGAACTATCGACTGGGCTAGCTCAACATCCATCAATAAAATAAATCCTTTCCCCACAAATTCCTTCCCCGCACATTTCTTTTTCCTTGGGCGTGCGCCCGTTTACACCCGGCTCCTTTTCCTGTTCGGGCACCGCTCGCTCTGCACTCATCAGTGGCTTACTCAATTAATAGTAATGGTGGCTTTATGAAACGTTGGGGATTTCGTTACCACGAACCTATCAACCGTTAAGAACCATGCAAGCAAGCATGGCACTTGGCATACCACGTAAATCCGGTAGTGTTTTATAGAAGCGTGTTAGGCAAATTTTATTTTTATATCTATAAACATCTGTGATTCTTAATATAAGAATCCAAATTTTTATCTTGGATTTTTAAATCCTGCCAAAAAACGTTTTTTAAGTCAATCTTCTCTTGATTGACCTGGTTTTTGAATTTTTCCCAAATACTGCTAGGTGTGTAATCTCTTTTTTTCTTATCCCACCAAGATTTATTTGTTAAAGATACAAATAGAGCCTTTTTATTAAGTTTATTGGCAATTTCATTTGCATAAAAGACCATCCTAAATAATTGATATGAATCACTATCATATCCTGAATTGCCAGTAAACAATTTATCCTTAAAATAGTCTTTTTCTCTAGTCTTTGGCCCGTTTGAATTCGTAGCACTTTCCCATAAATGATTGGGAAATTTATTGGTTTCTCCTAATTTACATTCGAAAACAATGAAATGACTATCAGATTCAATAACAATGTCAGGTTCAGTAATTTGACCTTTGTGTTTCCCGTCAATTTCTCGAATCGTTGAACCTACAAGATATTGTAATTCATTTGATTCATCATCGAAAGACAGTGTCCATAACAAAATTTTTGGATTCGGAAGTTTTAAACCTAGCAAATCTTCTAGTGAAGAGAAATCTTTAGATAAACTTAAACTCCTTATCAAATTCCATGTTATTGCATCTTCTGAGTTAATACTACCAAGATGTGCTAAACCAGCATAAATATCTTGCTTACCGTTCTTAAAATATCTATCACGGTTCGCTTTAAAAGCTAAAACAGGATTATCCTTATCAATAAGAATATTATCCCTATAATCCTTGTAAACATTATTATTAATCATCATATTTCATTATGTTAGTGTCGTTATTTTGCATTTGCCGAACGGACAGAACTATATGCAGTTGCCGGCTGCGGGCGGTTTTCCAGTCGTGCTGTACCGCCGTTGTTGCGTGCTACGCAGCTTGTCGTCAGCACGGAAACGGCAATTGACATATAGTTTTTGTTATGGGCTGGTTTTCTTCTCATTCTAATTCTTGTTTCCACAATTCCAATGTCCCTTTTGCTATTTTTAGAGTAGATTTTTCAGTTCCTTCTAATTGTCGTCCTATTGCATCAAGTAATTCACATTTATCTCGATGGTATCTTGATTTGTCTGAAAGAATCAAGTCCTTTATTAAGAAAAAGATTCTAACCACGTTGCGTTCCTCGTGAATTTGACTTTGCGTGTCAGATTGAAGCAATAAATAGACAAATTGGTTTGTTAATAATGGAATAACAACATCATAATACTTGCGATTTGCTTTAATCATGCCCTCAATTAAAGAAATCCCAATACTTCGTTTTTGTGTCCCCCCGACAAAATACTCTGTCGCTTTAAGCAAGATGTCGTCTTTATGCTTTTTTTGTCTCTCAAGAAAACCGAATACAGCTTGAATTATTACGACAATCCATCCACCAGCAGCAATAATTAATGTCAAAATTTTAGTTTCCATGTCAACTATCTGTTTTAAACTTGCCCACAACTATTTATAGGTTTATTACAAGTCAAATTTTAAAAAGGAGCCCATTTTTCATCTGGTACCCGCTCTTTTTTTAATACGCTAACTTTCCCTCTTTCAAAGACCGAAATCATTTGTTTTGCTAAATCTATACCGGCCCTCTTAAAACCGTCACCCATCAGATTAATTTTTGAACCAAAAGTCCCGCCATTCCCTATTATTGTGAGTTCATACAACGTTGTTTCCTGATCGCGGTTTTTTATAAAACCGCTCATGAGTACAGAACCATTTTCAGAAATACTGCTAACGATCAACTTGATTTGATATTGTGACTGTTCAAAGCTTCCAAATCTAACCCTATACCCATAATCGAACATATAGGTATTGAAAGCTTCAAGAAAATCACGGATAAGGCTTGGTTTATATTCCGTTTCCCATAAAGTGATCCAATCTTCCTCTGAGCTAATATCTTCGATATAAACAAAATCAACTTCACTTTTCCCGTGAATAACGGCTTGCGAAAAGTCAATTATAACGTTGATCTCCTTTTCGTTCTGCAAAGATTTTAGTAATTCCCTGATCTCTTTCTTTGAAGTCTGTG
>JBAZIG010000159.1:0-3679 GCA_041651955.1 Minisyncoccota bacterium
TCCGACAATTGCTCCAATCATAATGGTACCCCCTTGGCTTATTCTAAGCGCATTTCAGCCAACCACAAAGGCTATCCAACTGCGCTGTAATTGCTTTCCAATCCATCCCCAAATCGAGAGTTTTTAAGCTGATTCGATTGCCGCCAATCGTCATATCTTCATTCGGACTTATGGCTTAATCAGTCATCGCATAGAGTAGGACTCCTGCTACATTTGCTCTCAGTCAAGGTTCTCAACCGTATGGAACTGATGCCGGAGAACAAGCTGGCTGTAGTATTCCTTTCCGGGATACGCATTACAATATAAGTACAGCATTAACCTTACTCCTCGCTCCATAAATGGGGAGTTCAACAGGGCTTTACGAAAACAAGTAAATTTTTGACCGACTCTCTTCAAGCGAGGCTCAAAAGAAACGACTACACCGAAGGATAAATTTCAGTGCAGTCTTTCTTTATGCTTTTGAATAATTTATTAGATGCGCTTACAAACAGCTTCTGTGTTTCTTTTAGGTATCCTTGTTGTTGCGATACGTATCAAAAAGGCCTCGGACATCCAAAATTGGCTCCACAAACAAAATCCCATTTCCTGGAATACCCAGTTGAAGCTCTTGGTATAAATCATTCACTACTTTATCTAATAAGTCGCTTTTTAAAAGAATCATAACCAGTTCTTTTTCCGGTTCTATTTCCATACCGAAAAGTTTTGCTTTAACCTCCGAACCAGTTCCTCGACCGTGCAGGATCGTACCACCCTTGACGCCTGACTTGCGTGCAATATCCATTACATCCTCCGCCATGCCGCGATTGACAACTACCGTCAATTTTTTGAACATACTCTCACCCTCCATACCATGCACTGTATTCCAAGTTCCCTGCTTATTGTTAATTATCTGGCCTGCGATTATTACAGGCGCTGTATAGGCAATTCCATTGCCGGGTTCATGAAGCTGGAGCTCTTTGGTGAAATAATCCAGCACGTCTTTTGCTCTTTCTTTTTCAAGCAGAATATTTATAACTTCTTTTTTTTGACTCTTTATCCCTAATAAATTTAAAGTAGCATTTTTTACTGTACCTTTACCAAGTACTATTATCCCGTCGCTAATGCCTTTCACTTTGGAAATACGAACAAATTTCTGACAATGATGTTCACTTAGAATGAGTGACAGGATCTGAAATTGCTGTTCAATGTACGGTTCCTTCATTTGTTTATCCATGATTACCTCCTATTGATCGCTCTTTTGAAATAGCGGCCTTGGGTGCCCTGCGGGATTTCGCTTGATAGAGTGCGCCAAGTAGTTCGATTGCTATAATCGGCATCATTGCAACGATTGCTATCATACCAAACCCATCTGTTACCACATCAGCTGTCGGAACTTGCGCAGCGATGCCCTGAACAAAGGCAAGGGAGAACGTGGCTGTCATAGGTCCTGAAGCAACGCCGCCTGCATCAAATGCCATACCCACAAACAAGTCAGGAATAAAGTAGGTCAGTATCACAGCGAGACCAAACCCTGGCAGTAAATACATCCATAACTGGATATCAGGTATAAGAATCCTCAAGGCAGACATAAAGATTGATAAACCAACTGCAACAGATAAAAAAATGAGAACCAAATTGCGTTTGACTGATCCTCCGGTGACATCTTCCACCTGATGGGTTAATACATGAACGGCTGGCTCGGCCAAGACAGTGGTTAGTCCGAGTAGCAACGCTACAAGGAGAACCGGAATGCTTGAATCCATCGAAGCAAGCTGTATTCCCAGCTGTGTGCCCACTTCCATAAAACCGCCATTAACACCTAATAAAAATACTACCAGCCCTATAAAAGTTAAGACGATACCTCTAACAATATCCATTACCTTACTCTTTTTGTGTTTAAAGAAAAACACCTGAAATATTATATATGCGATAATAATCGGCAGCAGCGTCAAAAAAGACTCCCATGCAATGTGAAATAGTTTGGAACCATATGCATCCAATAGATTAGTGTTAATGATGTCTATTTCCGGCAAAGCACCATTCAGTTTACCGTCTTCAAGAAAAAAGCCTGTAATCAAAACTCCGAGAATCGCGCCTGTCGAAGAAATACCTACCAACCCAAAGCTGTCGGCTTCACTCAACTTACTATCTTTCTTCATTGAGGAGACACCCGCAGCCAAAGCAAGCATAAAAGGTACTGTAATTGCACCCGTCGTAGCCCCGGAAGCATCAAATGCTATAGCCAGGAAATCAGATGATGAGAATAGTGAAAGAATAAAGATTAAAGCATATGCACCTGTAAACACAAATTTCAATCGAATATTCTTTAGGATGCGCAGCATTCCAAGCGTCATCATTATTCCAATCCCAACGGAAACAACAATGACCATCAAGGTGTTCTCAAACTGACCGGAAGTCACTTTGTCTACCTGGTTGGCAAGAATGTGCAGATCCGGCTCTGCGTAGGAAATAAAAAAACCCAAAATCAAACTGACCGTAATGATCACTGCGTAGCTATTAGAGTGAGTAATTGCATTACCAATACTATGTCCAATCGGTTCAAGCCCCTGATCAACTCCAAACAGGAACAACGTTAGTCCGATAATTACAAGAGCAGAGCCGATTAAAAAAGCATATAGCATATTCGATTCCAATGGACTTATGGTAAAATGGAGTATCAAAACAATAAATGTAATCGGTAAAACTGACGTTAGTACTTCTTTTAATTTTGCAGTTAACTCGTTCAAATCATCACCTCTTAAAATATTATACTATACCGTGTCAATTCTGACGATATCACAACGTTCTATGTATTTTTTATCCATCCACACCCTTCCGCTGAATGATGATCTGGAACAAAATCCAATATGTCATCCACCTTACAATTAATAACCTTGCAGATACTATCAATGCTCTCTAGCATCAGCCTTTCAGTATTTTGTTCTTTAAAGGCACGATGCGACACGGACACCTGTAGGAAATGGTAGATGTCCCTCGTAAGGAAGGTATCGAGGAATCGCTTGTCGTTCGGGAACCCCTTGTAGGAGTCGAGCAAGATAAAGAACGTCTTTACCGAGTTCAGGTAGTCGAACTGTCTGATGTCATTCTTCATCGTGGCGAAAGTCTTGTTCAGGGAGTTCGTCGGAATGTCGCAGACAGCGCGGCGCAGTACGTAGCTTACGCAGAGCCGCAGAATTTCCCGCAGTTCCTCGATGGTTATCAAGCCCTTGTCGCAATCGTCGTGCACTTTCAGAAGAAACGGGTAAGCGACCTCCATGCGAATTGCCTTCATATCGCCGTAGAGCGATTTCAACACGGCGTCGCCGCTCCGCACAAAATACATATCGGAATAGTGCTTGGCGAAGCTGTAGATGTCTTGACAGAGGTCGCGAATGGTTAGTCCACTACCGTTGTGGTAAGCGCGGAACTCTTTGTAGACCTCGTTTTTGCGAGGAATCCTGCCCAGCTTCATCGTGAGGTAGTCACGGAAGAAGTTGTCCAGCAACTCGCTTTGATGCTCGTAGTCAAAGAGTAGTTCCGTTGGCCGCCAGATGTTGTTGTAAACATCCGTCTGGGTCGCAGAGTCCAAACCCATCAATAGATGATTGCGGATGAGGTCTGAGTCCTTCAAGTCCATACCTGTGGAGTTGAGACTCTCGAAAATCGCCTGCGGGTCATCATACTGGCGGTCGAGGACGAT
>JBAZIG010000160.1:0-3644 GCA_041651955.1 Minisyncoccota bacterium
CTTCCCTGGTGGGTTGCGCATTTCCGTCGGGCACAAGAGTGAATATCTTAAGGTCAGCAACGCTTGTATTATCTTCGCAGTTCGAGGGGTTAATACCAGCGTTTTGCTTTTGCAACTCAATCAAAGATTTGCTTATTGGAACAGTTCCGTCACTGAAATTTATGATTGTGCTATTATCACTAGCTGCCACAGGTGTTACATTCAAGAGTAAAGTGAGAGATGCCATTAAAACGGACATTGTTATTCTTCTCATTTTTGGTATTGATCTAGTAAACATATTCTCCCCTTATTTTAATTTATGGAAATAGATATTTCGCTATCGCATCGACCAGGGCTTACCTGTCGGTAAGCCCTGGTCCTATCCACCTGCCAGACTCCATATAACATATTCAGCTTCATATTCACCTCCTTTTAAGAAATGGATGAAGCCCTGATGTTTATGTTGGACTCAAGCATTTCAGTAATAGTAATAGAGAGTAGTTGCTGTATATGGACAATGGCTTGGGCTGTGTATATACAGTCCAGCAGAGCCCCATTTTGAGATATATCGATGGTCGCCGACATTGTGTATGATCGCTGAGTGGTCGTCATCCACATACCTTACTATCAAACCATTGTATGGCACACCGGTCCAACGGCTATAACTGCCATCATTCCAGTATATAGCCTGGTAAGGGGCATCAAGCCAGATTGTATTATCAACTGCCCGGTTATGCCAGGCATATGAATGGCAATTATACATTTGTGTTGCACTTCGAATTCTAGTCGCATATGGGAATTGTTAATCGTAATACCAGTTGATATAGGTTATCTGGGATGGTGTAAGCTCGTCCTCGGCTTCCATTTGTAAAGCCAGCACTGGACTTCCCATTGGCGTATATATGTATGTCCAGTAGTACCTGGAAAGATCGCGCTCCTCCAGGATTTGCTTAATGAGCATTGAGCTGAATTTTGCTCCAAGTGCACCATAAACCTCCGGATGGTTTTGCAGCAATTGGTGTTTTGTTTCAGTTTCGGATAAGAGCACCTGTGTCTGGTAAGTGGATAATTGTTTAAGAATCGGACGTTGTGACAGTATCATCTGAAGATTGTATAAATCAGTAAGAAATGCGCACTTTTCGAAATCGTCCCGCTGGATATCGATGGTTTCGGGATCTACTTCGATATATTTAACAAGCAGCTTACTACCGGCATCTTTGCGGTTGAATAATTCTTGCAAACCATTGAAGTTTGATACCAGCATATCAAACCCTTGCTGCCAGTCATTATGGGCTGTGTAAGCAAATAACAGGGGATAATCAAGCACGGTTTCCACCAGGGCAGCGGTTGACATGTTTTTAAGGACATTTTCGGGTATCTGGCAGGCGTTGAGCATATCGTTAAAACCATGGAGCTGTTTCCATTCTTCCGTGCCTGGTCGAATGGGGTAATCATATGCATCATTGGAATTACCACTAATTGAATCTTGGGCATAAACCAGCAAGGATCCCCCGGCAACAATACCGGTTATTAAGACAACAGCTAAGAGTGCCCGGGAAAAGAATTTACGAAACATTACACAACCTCCTAGACAATATTCTATTTGCTCAATGGCCGAAATACCCCTCCATTAATAGAATACGCAGGATTTTAAAAATAGTTCATTTCATAAGCTGGATGCGGGGGAGGTTGTTATTTAGAATCAGTAACTACTGTTGTAATTTGACCGGTGTTTACATCATATATTGCCATGTATTTGGAGGAGTTGATTACAATCCTTATCTGGATAATAAAATCAAAGCTTGCCTGTTTGTAGACTTCTCCATCAGGATTAACCATTTCCTTTTCGTAGAACACATATGCGGGGTATAGATTACTGATTATCGCTCCCTGTTCCAGCAAAGCCTGAATTCTGGAATCGTTACCGGCAACGCCAATCACTTCCTTGCTCATTTGGCTGTCCAGTACAAATGTGTTCAATCGGTTCAATGTATTTGCCGACATGTCTACATCGGCAACAACAAGGAAATTGGGATCAGCGTGAAATGCTACGAAGGCCTGGGGTTTGCCATGGGTATCCAGATAATTGATAACAGTCACCTTGGATTTGTCAGGTTCCATAAACGAATTGGATGTGAGCACACTCTGCAGCTGAGGGTCGTTTAAAGCAATATCATATGCAGTAACGCCACTGTTGCTTCTGTTAATCATATGTATGGCAAGCATAGAAATAACCAGGATTGATACCGCCAGAGCAGGTGTTAAAATCTGTCTTCGGTTCAGAAAGCCAAAACGGGAGAACTTCTTTGCTAGTAAATGTCGTTTGGAGGCAGCTTGTTTTTCCAAAGCTGCCTGTTGTTTTATGTTTTCAAGAGTGTTTTCTGGGATCTGAGCCCAGGCAGTCTGTTCTTCAAATGCAACCTTGAGGCAACCTTCGATGTCACGGATGACAGAGAGTTCTTGCTGGCAGTACTGGCAGTTATTAATATGCCTGCTTATCAGCTCAAGCTGCTCGGGAGGCAACTCCCCGGAATGAGTCCCTAGTATGATTTTCGAAATGTGTTTACAGTTTACTCTCAACTTCATGCCTTTAAGTCTATTTTTCTTCCATACCATCCCATTTTTTACGGAGGCTTGCCAGGGCATTATGCAACCGCGATTTAACAGTGCCTATTGGAATATCCAATATTTCAGCAATGGCATTATTCGGCAGATCATTAAAATACCTCAGTATCAAAACAAGACGGTGCTTCTCATCCATTTGGCTTACCAGCTTGGTTAGTGCTTCATATTCCCATTTACGATCAAGATTCGGTTCGATCCTTTCTCTGTTATCGACAATCCCACTGCCTGAATCTATCTGGTCAAGAGAAAGAGAATGGATTTTCTTTTTACGGCATTTGCTGATACTTTGGTTGACGGTGATTTTGTAAAGCCAGTTAATAAAATTACCCTTACGAGAACTGTAAGTATGTTTTGAAGTCCACAGCTTAAGAAATACTTCCTGCAAAATGTCCTCAGCATCGCCAACATTACCAGAGATCAGTAATGCACTTTTAAACACTAGTTTCTTATACTGGTGAAAAAGCTCGTCGAAAGCATCAACATCTCCGGCCTGCCATCTTTCTATCAGTTCTTGCATAATAGTAATACGCAGTTTATTCGAAAAGGTTCAGCTTATCCAGGTTCCAAATTAACCTTAACGTTTGATTAACAGAATAGCACATCAAGTCGGCCTATTGGGCTGATAAGCATGTATTATATTGATGCCAGATTGTAATGTGTGCATAATACTAATACGCAGATTTTTTGAAATGGTTCATTTCGGTCTGAAAAAGTTCAAGTGAGTATACCGACTTATCAGGTATAGAAGTCAGGTGTTGTAGAGGTAATAGATGGAAGAGGAGATATCACTTTCAGATTTTAAAGGGCACCGTGCAAATATAGAGGCTGAGAAATCAAGACTAAACAATATGATAGAAAGCATCCGGCAGCGCCAGCACCTGGTCAAGGCTGACTTCGAGGTGGCACGCGAGCTGGCTACTCAGTTTGATTTCTTGTATGAAAACGGCAGCTTCGATCAGAAGCGACTACTATGCGAAACCGTGCTTAAGCGCTTATATATTGAAGATGGGAATATCACCAAAGCAGAATACAATGCCCCG
>JBAZIG010000161.1:0-3643 GCA_041651955.1 Minisyncoccota bacterium
TGCAACGTTAAAATAGAAAAGAAAAAGCATGATGCAAGCCAAGGGAATCATAGGTAAACAAAACAATAGCAATCCGTTGAGAAAGATGGGGCAATGCGACAGTGTGTACAGCTCGCAAGCTAATGATTTCTCTAGAAAATATACTTATGATATGTTAGGCCGAAAAACGTCTTATTCCGAAGGTCATTTGAATGAAAGCTATGTGTATACCGGAACCAATCTGACGCAAAAGACAATGGGATGGTATAATTCCATAACCAACCAGCCCGACAGTAAAACGCTTACTTTCACCTATGATAATAATCGTTTAATAGCAACACAAAGCTCGGAATACCAACAACCTACGAATTATATTGAATATATATACGATGACCAGAACTTGCACGGTCGCTTAGTAGCTATTAAAGACGAAAGCGGCATGCAATGTTTTGAATACGGCAGCATGGGCGAAATTACCAAAAGTACAAGAGCATATTCTATTCCATTAATGTCTCCTCCCATAGCCTTGAGTACTCAGTTCACCTACGACAGTTGGGGACGCATGCAGGAAATCATTTATCCCGATGGCGAAGTGTTGGATTATGGTTATGACCACGGCGGACAGCTTTATAGTATGCAAGGAATAAAGGGCGGATTTAATTATAGTTATATTAATAATATGTTATATGATAAGTTCGGTACCAAGACCGAAATGACCTACGGAAATTCAATGACTACTCAATACATGTATAACCCTAAAAATCTTCGTTTGGATAGTATAGCTGCCGTTTATCAAGGGATGGAATACTATACCATAGGTTATGACTATGATCCAAAAGGCAATGTAACGACATTATATTCAACCTATGAATGGTTCCCGGGCGAAATTTTCACCCAAGACTTTACTTATGATGATGCCGACCAATTAATCAATGGTATGGGCCGAACACAAAGTTGGAATGTTTACCAAAATAATATAGCTTACGGTGATTGGGGTAAAGTGCAGAATTATAATATAAATATCGTTGACCCGCGTATGAACACCCAACAAAGTCAAAGTGCTCAGTACATCTATCCAACATCCATTAGCAATCGTACCCAGACCTTTTTCGGTGCCGAATCTACCAATGTTAACAAAGGTGGAACTTTGTTTAATTATGAATATGATTTCGGTATTAACGGTAGCTTGCGTAGGAAAGAAGAGGTGAATGAATCGGAATTTTACCTTTTCAACGCCTTCAACTGCATGAAAGCCTATTCTTTCGACGGACAACGTTTTGGTTATTACGGTTATGATGCCGCTGGCGAAAGAACCTATAAAATGGATTTCAGTGCTACAGCCATAAAAAACAACGGAGTAATAACGATACAATCATTAGATTTGGAAAATATAATGCTTTACCCCAACGGTTATATGAATATCAATCAAAACGGGGAATACACCAAACATTACTATGCCGATGCCTTGCGCATAGCCAGCAAGATTGGAAAAGGATTTTCGGGAGATATCTGCGACAGTGCCAACATCATAAACAATGCTTACTCAAATTATCTTAGTGACAGAATAACATATCAATCGGATATTATGACCGATGAGCTAAATGAAGTGATTGTGCCGCTACAAGACATACAGAACATCAATTTCACTTCAATTTCACCTTTCTGCAACATAGGCCCCGGCGGCAACGAAACTGACATTTTCTTCTACCACCCCGACCACTTGGGTAGCACCGGTGTAGTAACCGACAACAATGCCAATGTAACACAAGGCTTCCTCTATACCCCCTTCGGTGAACTGATGTATGAACACAATCCCGCATGGCAAAACAACCGTGTCCCGAAATATGCCTTTAATGCAAAAGAGTTGGATGAAGAGAACGGCATGTATTATTACAGTGCAAGGTACTATGCACCTCCGACATTTATTAGTAGAGACCCGATGTTTGAAAAGTATCCGAGTATTTCTCCATATACATATTGTAGTAATAATCCTGTAATAAGAATTGATCCAACGGGATTATTTGATATAGAAACAGGTACGATTGAAAAAGGAGATAATTTAACCAAAATAACTAAACAAATCAATGAAAAATTTGGTACAAAATTATCGATTAGTGATATAGCTAAGGCAAATAATATTGAAGATGCAAACAAAATTCAAGTAGGAAATAAAATTGCTTTACCTGGTCAAAACGCAGAATTAAATTTTGATTTAAAATCGTTAAAAGTTACAGATGCAACTTATGGTATAGATATGCCAGGATTGTCATGGGGAGCTACGAGTGGAAGAGAAGGTTATCAGAGTTCTGAATTTCAATCGGTAGCAGATAAGGGACCTATTCCTGAAGGAAGCTATATGCTTGGGGAAACACAATCATATTCATCTACTTCTACATGGGACAGGCTTAAAGGTAATGTTTGTTTAGGGAAATGGCCTGGAGGTAAGGATTCATGGGGAGATACTAGAACGTGGCTAACTCCGATGCAAGGAACAAATACTTTTGGAAGGGGTAATTTTTCTATCCACGGAGGCACAACCCCTGGTTCAGCAGGATGTATAGACTTAACAGGTAAAAATAACAGTTTTCACAATTGGCTAAAGTCTTATGGAAAACCGATTAAACTAAACGTAAAGTATTAGCAATTATGAAAACAGTTATAAAAATACTCAAGACAGTAATAATTGTTGTTGAAGTTTTATTGTTAGTTATATGTGCTTCTGAATTATATGAATTTTTGAAAGATTCTAACTCATATCATCTTGGTTCAGAAGCAATGATAGAAAATGGAGGTTGGTCATATAGCAGTAATTTTACCTTTATCTTTTTCAATTCAATTATGATTGTATTTTCTATTCTACTATCTTTTTTGGCACTTAGAAGTAAAAAAATCAAATTTCTACTACTGATATTATTGTTCGTAATTTGCCAAATAGGATGCTTGATTTTATTATAATCAACCATATGAGTACTAAATCCTACGCTTAAACACTAAATCAACTAATCAAAAAAGATCAAAACGGGAGCAATCAAAGCTCTCGTTTTTTTTGTTGCTTTTTTGGAAAGGGGAAAAAGGCATTTAAAAATTCATTTTACTAAGGATTATGTTTTAAAAGAAACGGAGGGGAAACAATTACGAATTAAAAATTAAAAATTACGAATCTTACAAATTAGAACCTTTGCGTTCTTTGGTATAAAACCCTGTAAAACACCTTTTTTTTGTTTTCAGGAATTTACTAGTTAGAAAAGAAAAATTTACTAGTTACTAAATTATTTTTTTCTAGTTAGAAAATTCCGGTGGGCGTTATCTTGTTAGAGGGCGTTACAAATAACGCCGTAAAATTGAATATTTGGACGGGGGAAAAATTAAAACATTGACAGTTGCGACAATGCCGGGGGGATACAAAACGCAAGGACAAAATCCCTCCCCTTTGGGGAGGTTAGGAGGGGCTAATATCCACAGCGGCGGCATTTTTTTGTTACTTTTTTTCTGCTGGAGGGAAAAAAGTAAAGAAAGAAAAGAAATATGAATGAAGTCGCAAGCTAATGCACTGAAAAAGTGAAGAGTGAAAAGTTTGTAATCCCTTTTTTAACTTTTTTGTGCCGTGTACCGGGAAATTTTTCGTACCGAAAAAAGTCAGGAAGCTTGATTCAACGCATTGAAA
>JBAZIG010000162.1:0-3631 GCA_041651955.1 Minisyncoccota bacterium
GAGTCGCATACGATCCCTTTTACAACAAATTTGTTTTGTCCGTAAACACTAGCCGGTATCAGCAATATTAACAATTTACAAAGAACCAAGAAAAGAAATGCCCTCATTTTACAAGTATTCACGTAACGGTTCAAAAAAGGCAGAATAAACAATTGTGCCTTGAGAATTTTCAATACTACAACTAATCTGGAATGTACCTCCTTGATTAAAAAAGATTGCTACAGAATCTGCACCAGATGATACAATATATCCTCCTTTTTCTTCATCATCAAAGTTCCAATGATAAGTAGCATTAGCATATTCGGCTATGTGTGGAAATATTCTATAAATATAAGTATTCCCCAAGGTGATGTATGTCGGTCCGATTATTGCGGGCGCGTAATAGTACGTTCTGTTGGTAGTGTACGACGCCGGGACAGTCGTGGGGCTATGTCTCACTAATGGACCCTCTCCCCATTTTGAAGTATAATATGATGTGCCATATGATGAAAGTGCCGAATGATCACCGCTGTAATATACTCTGGTATATCCATAATTATTACCCTGGGTTGCAGAGCTATATAAATCATTTGTCCAATATTTGGATAAATTGATACCTCCATACTCAATCCAACAGGTTGCCCCTCCTTCCGATATGTTCCATGCATAACTGTGGCAGTTGTAGGTGCGTGAAGAACTGTCAATAAGGATTACATTGTAGTTGTTAAGTACATCCATTGTGCTTTCATAAATTACCCAGGAAGAGAATTCATCTCGTATATATGATAGTAAAATAGTCACTCATTGTTTTCATTCTCTTTGATTTTGACATCTCAAGTAAAACGTAACCTTGATAAACTGATAGATTTTTTCTTTTCTCAGATGCTTTTTCAGACAGGTAAAAATATAAAGAGTCCTTCTGTATATCATTCAGTTGAGAGATAAAAATATCATTTGTAAGTAGTAACTCAATATATCTTAAATGAAGCGGCGAAGATAGCGTGTCCAGGTTTGATAAAAAGGGATCTTCAAGTACTTTAATGTTTGAATATAATTTCAACAGTTTCATAGTTCCATCTTTTCTTGATGATAACTCTTTTAGACCGTTGAAGTTTTTTATCATAAAAGAAATACCATATTTTTCGTTATCGGTTAGCATATATTCAAAGAACAATGGATATCTTGCACAAATTGCCGCTAAATTTTCTGAAGAAACACTATTCAGAAAATTGTCAGGTAATTGGCAAGCATTAATCTTTTCATCTCCTGATAAATTTTTCCATTTAGTAGTGTCTTTTATTGTCCAAAATTTATGGGCATCATTTTTAAAAAATTGTTCGAATTATATAAGACTATGATGCTATCTGCTTGATCAACATTCAAAGATTTGTAAGAGAGAGGAGTAGCATCTTGAATACTACAAGAAAAGGAGCATAAAAGACAGAAAGCTGTGATGAGAATGTATTGTTTCATCTATTCTTAAACATTTTAATGTTTTCAAACTTGAATCAAATCTATGGAATATAGATAGTTATAAAAATTTTCGTTATATGACAAATGAAATTTAAATATACATAATTATTTAATATACAGCAGCTGTCTGCTGTAAAGCCCTTCCCTAAAGGGAAAGTGTCTTGTACCAGTAAAAGAAAGCTTCCGGGTTTGTTTTTTTGAGCTTATTCAGCTTGTTATATAATGGATTGGATATCGTCCAATCTTTGATTTGCATAGGATTATCAAATTTTTCGATTTCTGTCTTATCTGATAAAATCAACACGGAAAGATAAGAGGCTTTGGATGCGGATACAATGGCTTTCTCAATATGGTAGTTTTCGGTAAAGATGAATCCGGCAACCCGCCTGATACCCGCCTGTAATTCCTCAAAATCTCCTTTTCCCAATTCGCCTCGACTTGTAATGCAAAGTGCAGTTTGAAATATATCCTCTATCACATCTGTTTCAGTTTTGTCTTTTGCTTTCCTGTAAGACAGCTCTGTTCTTGAAAATCTGCAGAAAGTCTCTTTCACGATTTTTAAATTTTCACTTCTATCAAACAAGTTTCCAATATCGTACAACTGCTTGATGATTTCCATGCTCATGCTATCTTCGCCCTTGTAGTAAGGGATTCCTGTACTGTTTGGAGCAAAGGCAGTTAATTTGTCTCCTAACAGATCTTCAATACAAGGAACTTTGACCATTATGGGATCTTCTTTCACGGGCGTAAAGAGAGATACAATAGGAAGTTCTGTTATTTGAGCATATAATACTTCTTCAAACAGGATATCCAGTAAAATATAATCTTCCTCGTTTGCCGTTTTGTGAATTGGTGAATAGAAAAACTTGTAATGGGCCTTTTCTATACGACTTTGTGTGATACGATGTTGTGGTTCAAAACGTATAAATCCCTGTTTACTTGCCACGCTGCTCAATATTTCGTCATGAAATTTCATTTTCTGAGCGACAATGATATCAACATCAATGAGGTCCCACCCTTGAAAACAAAGGGTATTTCAGATTGCACAAGACCTTCCAGTAAGAGTAATGCCCGGATGACTTTTTCGATCAGGATCTTATCTGCATTCCTGTTCAATTTTGAGACCTTGCTGATCCATTCGATGTTTAGCTGAGTTGTGTCAATCATGTCAATATTCCGGCAAAAATCGATCCTTATTGCCGTTAATTTGATTTATCATTTTCTCTATCTCATCCTTTTTCCCCCTGCGCGATGCATATCTCAACAGTTTGTTATTGTTAATCGTGTATTTCGCGTAAGCTTCTTTGAAAATTCTTTTTTTCTCCCTGCCCTGGTAAAACTGAAACAAATCCTCATTGCTGAACAAATCGACCAGTATCTTTTCAATGGTAGTTGTATTGATATTACTGATAGATTGGAGAGGAGCTTCAGAGATCAGGGGTTGTACAATAATGGGAGCTTTAGAATTGAAAACGTATTTTTCCAGGATGCCATTGTTGGGATTTAAGAACACCTGGTTATATTTATCCCTTAGTGAATAGAAAATGGATTCCAGGCTCTCTTTATCAACTTCGATCAAGGTAAGGTTATTGTTGGAAATATGTAACGTGAATTCATTCAACAACGACATATTCCATACACAAACGGTACTGTAAGGAAAATCCGAAAGAATTTTCTTGTATATAGATTTGGTTTTGTTATCTAAATCGGGAACGAAAACAGTAGTTTTGCCAATCTTGAATATTCCACGCCCTTTGCGTTCAAGGACACCTTTTGAAACCAAATAATAGACTCTCCAATTAATCGTTGCTTGTTTTAAATCAGGCTCAAGACTTCTATAAAATTTGGCAATGTCATCAGTTTTGAAGTATTCCTGGTCTCCAAAACAGTCTTTTAACTTATTGATATGTAATCTGTCTGATGTCATGATGATGTCTGTCTAATTATACAAATATAAATCTATATTTTGGCAAAAAGAAATAAATATTGCCAAAAATTTGATTACTCTGCAATCTTTTTGAAATTTCAATGCCGTTGTTGTAGCCGTTGCACGTATTGGGATAATTTCGTAGAAAGTGTATGAGATTTGCAAGGAATATTTGTTGGGGGAAATGCTTTTATCATCAAAATGTGATTATATTTGCGTTTACAAAATAACTTGAGGTGAATATACGGAAGA
>JBAZIG010000163.1:0-3625 GCA_041651955.1 Minisyncoccota bacterium
CTGGATGAAGGAAAACCTAAAGGTCACAAAATTAAATAATGGTTTCAATATTGCTCTTTTACAGAAGAAGTCTCTTTTAAAAATGCCAGGTTATAGTTGGCATAATGATGATATTGATTATAAAGACCCATATGGTGCTTTATATAACTGGTATGCTGTTGAAACGGGACTTCTTTGTCCTAAGGGTTGGCACGTACCCAGTCAAGATGATTGGGCACAGCTGATTTCTTATCTTGGGGGATGGTATGTAGCTGGTGGCAAAATGAAAGAAACAGGAACATCTCATTGGGATAGGCCAAATATAAGAGCGACTAATGAAAGTGGCTTTACAGGACTGCCGGGAGGTTTTCGCGGCTCTGATGGGAACTATTATCGTGGCGATGAATGGGGCCTTTGGTGGAGTTCTACGGGAGATGCTACAGGTGAAATCTGGTACCGGTGCCTAGACTACAAAACGAGCGACATTACCAAGGGCACTTGCACCAAGGAATACGCGATGTCTGTACGTTGTGTAAAAGATTAAGTGTTCTTCGCATTTATTTAATTTATCATAGTGGAGACCATACACCATACTGGCATTTTTATCAATACAAAGAAGTGTGAGGAAAATTGAAGATAAAATCAATGCAGAAACTTAACAATTGTTATAATCATGAAAAAGACGTATTTGTCAATAATAATAGTATTATTGCTTATTCCTTGTTTGGCACAGGAAGACCTGCCTTTAGCCAGATATAATGATCTACACTACAGCCATGGATTGGCTTATAAAGACGGGCAGCTATTCACAGGCATTTTATTAGACACGTTGTTAATCAACAAACGACCGGTTACTATAGGACAATTTAAGGAGGGGGAAAAAAATAGTTTGTTTATTGAGCGTTACGATGTAGATAAGAAAAAGTCTGAAGGTCTGTTCAAGGATGGGAATAAAGAAGGCACTCATTATGAATGGTATGAGAACGGGAACTTGAAATCTGAAATATACTATACTGAAGATAATATCAATGGTAAAGTGTCTTTATGGTACGAGGATGGGCAAAAACAGATTGATGCCACTTATCTAAAAGGCATGAAAAACGGGTTAATAACTGAATGGTATGCAAATGGGAACAATAGATATGAAATGTCGTATGTTGCTGATAAAAAAGAGGGGAAAGAGTTTGTATGGTTTGAGAACGGATTGATCCAGCAAGAGACTGAATATCAACAGGGAAATAAGCATGGTGTGCTCAAAGAGTGGTATAGCAATGGCACTTTAAAGGATTCGATCTACTATTCAAATAATGTTATTGCTAATGGTACTTATAATTTATATAAAGAAAACGGGGAGATAGAACGAGAACGGTCGTATACAAATGGGAGTCTTATTAAGGAAAGAATATTAATAAGCAGGATAATGAAGGACGGTGATAGTTATGACACGGTTCAGGAGATATACAAAAATGGTGAAAAAAAAGTAACAGGCACCTTAAAGAACGGTCAAAAAGATGGTTTGT
Source organism: Minisyncoccota bacterium (assembly GCA_041651955.1). GTDB lineage: Bacteria > Patescibacteriota > Minisyncoccia > Minisyncoccales > Minisyncoccaceae > UBA2558. The sequence goes on from JBAZIG010000163.1 coordinate 1,500, forward strand.
GGACTGTTACAAGCAAAACCGGTCAAATAATATCAGAGGAAATATATAATGAAGGGAAACGGTTTATCAAAGATATTGATGGTAATACTTATGCTACTATTCAAATTGGTTCACAATACTGGTTGAAAGAAAACTTAAAGGTCACAAAATTAAATAATGGCCTCCTCCTTCTATTTAATCAATCCAATTCATATCCCAAAGAGGGTGCTTACTGTTGGTATGAGAATAACGTAGAAAATTCTAAATTGTTTGGTGCGTTATACAATTGGGAAGCTGTAGAGACAGGTAACCTTTGCCCAAAAGGATGGCATATTCCGAGTCATAAAGAATGGAAATTTTTAATTGATTTTTTAGGAGGTGAAAAAATTGCTGGGGGTAAATTAAAATCTATTGGAACAGAGCTTTGGGATTATGTAAACAATAAGGAATATAAAAACATGGGAAATGAGGGAGCTGATAATAGTAGTGGATTCACTGGTTTGCCCGGTGGCATGAAAGTGCATTGGATGTTTCTTGGAAAAGGAGCAAACTCATTATTTTGGACTTCAGAAAGAATAAACAACTCAAGTAGTGATTACAGGGATTCTGGTTGCTATGTATGGTTAGCAAAATTCTTAACTTCAACTGGGATACTTCCTTCAGCTTTAGATAATAACGCTTTTTATTCTGTTAGGTGTATTCAGGACTAGAGTGCGGGTAATACGTAATACACAAAAATAATCATTGATGGCACGACATCCTAAATAATAACATTAATAGCGAAAGAATCTTGAGCTTGTAATCCATATGATAGGGGATTGCTGCATTCGAAGAATTGAAAAAAGTCTCTCTGGAACAATATTTTATTAAGGCATGTTATGAAAAAGGTGTATTTATATTTTGTAATAGTATTGTTATTTATTCCGTGTGTGGCGCAAGAAGACCTCCCCTTAGCTCGCAATGATGATCTACGCTTCAGGAATGGATTGGCTTATAGAGACGGGCAATTATTCACAGGCATTTTACTAGATACATTATTAATCAACAATCGGCCCGTTACGATAGGACAATTTAAAGAGGGCAAAAAAAATAGTTTGTTTGTTGAACGTTATGGCCCCAATAAAAAAAAGTACGAGGGTTCATTCGTTGAAGGGAAAAAAGAAGGAACCCATTTTGAATGGTATGAGAATGGGAATATGAAGTCTGAGGCAAACTATTCTAGAGATAACAAGCATGGTAAAGAGTCTCGTTGGTCCGAAGATGGGAAGAAACAACTTGAGGTTACTTATGTTAGCGGCATGATGGACGGAATCGTTACAGAATGGTATGAGAATGGGAATGTAAAGTCTGAAACAAGCTATTCTAAAGATAAAAAGCATGGTAAAGAGACTTGTTGGAACGAAGATGGGAAGAAAAAACTTGAGGCCACTTATCTTAACGGCATAATGGATGGTGTAATGATAGAATGGTATCCAAATGGTATAGAAAAATCTGAAACGCAGTATGTTGCTGGAAAGAAATCCGGGAAGGAGTCCATCTGGTATGATAATGGGTTAATTCAACAAGAGGTTATATATCAACAAAATAAAAAGCATGGCATATCAAAAGAATGGTATAGCAATGGCGCTCTAAAGGATTCAATTTACTATTCTGAGAATATTATTGCTGATGGTGCTTATAATTTATATAAAGAAAACGGGGAGATAGAACGAGAACGGTCGTATACAAATGGTAGTCTTATTAAGGAAAAAATATTTATAAGCAGAATAATGAAGGACGGTGATTGTTATGACACGGTTCAGGAGATATACAAAAATGGAGAAAAAGCAAACGGTGTCTTAAAAAACGATAAGAAGGATGGTGTGTGGACTATGAAGAGTAATACCGGACGAATAATTTCGGAGGAAGAATATATAGATGGAACTCTGTTTATTGTTAAAGATATTGATGGTAATTCTTATACTACTGTTCAAATTGGTTCACAATGCTGGATGAAGGAAAACCTAAAGGTCACAAAATCTAATAATGGTTTCAATATTGCTCTTTTACAGAAGAAGTCTCTTTTAAAAATGCCAGGTTATAGTTGGCATAATGATGATATTGATTATAAAGACCCATATGGTGCTTTATATAACTGGTATGCTGTT
>JBAZIG010000164.1:0-3614 GCA_041651955.1 Minisyncoccota bacterium
TCATTTAAAAAAAGCGATTGCTCACACGCCTAAATGCGAGGAGAAAATGAATGTTTTTGTAATCAATCTGAGCGGAGGCTGGTAAGATGGATTACAGGAGAATTAAACCTCAGAACTATACCAAAGAACAATTACGCGAATTGTGGCGTGTTGAATATTGTGAACAACCTGTTTATACATTTGATCATGTTCGGGTGAGTTTTTATGAAGATATGTTTGATCATGCATTCTATGAAAGCGAGGATAGAAAAAGAAAAGATAAGTCAATCCTTTCATACAACCGATTGGAAAAGATTTACTGGATTAAGGCGACATTACAGGATGAAAATGCAATTCTGAAAAAAGGATGGGATAACCAGAGTAAAGCGTATTTTAAAGACCGAAGAGTTGCGATTGTCAAAGGCAATTATGTGGTGATCATTCGTTTTACAGGTTTCTTAAAAGCAAAATTTGTTACTGCGTTTGAAAAAGAAAACATTAACAACATATTGTCCGGACCTGATTTTGAAAGGAGTGGGGAGTACTTTGGAGAGGGTAAATAAAAAACGTTGATTCGGGTTCAACGTTTAAAACCTTTGTATGTTCCCTACCAAGGGTAGAGAATGATGCAAATATAATATATTAAAATGGATATGCAAATTTTTAATGAGAAAATCAATTCAATTTGCATGACATTGAGTAGTAATCAACATAGAAAAACATAGAAGGTGAAATTAAAGTTTAAACACCAGAAGTTCCAGGAGGAGGCAGCCAAGGCGGTATGCGATGTGTTTGCCGGACAGCCCTGTTTGTCGGATATCAATTACCTTATCGACAGGGGAGATTCCAAAGGACAGGGCGAGATATACGATTTTACCGGATTCAAAAACCATAAGATCGTTCCGCAACTGACGGACGAGATGATTCTTGAGAACATCCGGAAGATTCAACGGACACACCAGATCCCCCCATCGTCAGCACTGGAAGGACGATACAACCTGACCATCGAGATGGAGACGGGTACGGGAAAGACCTATACCTACATCAAGACAATGTACGAACTTAATAAACGCTATGGATGGAGTAAGTTCATCATTGTGGTGCCTAGCATTGCCATCCGCGAAGGGGTCAACAAATCGTTCCAGATCACCCAGGAGCACTTCACCGAGGACTACAATAAAAAGATTCAGTACTTTATCTATAATTCATCACAACTGACAGAAATCGACCGTTTTGCCAGCGACAACTCGCTTAACGTGATGATCATCAATGCTCAGGCGTTCAATGCCCGGGGGAAGGATGCCAGGCGCATCTACATGAAACTGGATAGCTTCCGCAGCCGCAGACCGATAGATGTGATTGCCAAAACCAATCCAATCCTGGTCATCGACGAGCCGCAATCTGTTGAAGGAAAGCAGACCAAAGAGAACCTGAAAGGATTCAACCCGCTGTTCACGTTGCGTTATTCGGCCACCCACAAGAAGGATAGCCTCTATAACCTGATCTACCGTTTGGATGCCATGGAGGCCTACAACAAGAAACTGGTGAAGAAGATCGCGGTGAAAGGAATTGCCCAGACCGGAACCACCGGGACGGAAGGGTATCTCTACCTGGAGGGAATCAACCTCTTCAAGGACAAGAGTCCCACCGCAAACCTGGGATTTGAGGTGAAGCAAGCCGGCGGTGTGAAAGCGGTGGTCCGAAAAGTTGAGATCGGACACAACTTGTACGACCGCGCTGGATCACTTGAACAGTATCGGGATGGCTTCACCGTAACAGCTATCGACGGACGGGACAACTCAATCACATTCCAGAATGGAATAAAGCTATTCGCCGGCGATGTGAAAGGGGCGGTGAACGAGCAGCAGCTTCGCCGGATACAGATCCGGGAGACCATCCTGTCGCATATTGAACGGGAACGAATGCTTTACTTCAGGGGCATTAAGGTGTTGAGTCTCTTTTTTATCGACGAAGTGGCCAAATACAAGCAGTACGATGCTTCCGGCAATGCGTTTAACGGTTCCTATGCGGATATGTTCGAGGAGGAGTACGACGATGTGGTGAACAGCTTGCAACTGAAAATTGGAGAAGATGCCTATATCAGTTACCTGAAATCAATCGCAGCAGAAAAAACACATGCGGGATATTTCTCCATCGACAAAAAGAAGAATCAGTTTGTGGACGGTAAAGTGGAAAGAAGCACCCGGGAGAGCGTGGATACCGATGCCTACGACCTAATCATGAAGGACAAGGAGCGACTGCTCTCTTTCAGCGAACCAGTACGCTTTATCTTCTCACACTCTGCGTTACGCGAGGGATGGGACAATCCCAACGTGTTCCAGATCTGCACGTTGAAACAGAGCGATGCGGAGACCCGCAAACGGCAGGAGGTGGGGCGCGGACTCCGCCTATGCGTGAACCAGGAGGGGGAGCGCATGGACACCAATTTCCTGGGAAGCGAGGTTCATCACATCAACCAGCTGACGGTGATCGCGAGCGAGAGCTATGACCGGTTTGCCAAGGCGCTCCAGACGGAGATCGCCGAGGTGATCGCCGACCGGCCTCAGAAAGTTTCTCCTTCGTTGTTTCGCGATAAGGTGCTTTCGGACAAACAGGGTAATCCCTATCCCGTGAGCGAGGAGGCTGCCCTGGTCCTCTACGAGAGCCTGGCGGGTTATGGTTACGTAAAGGCGGGAACCTTGACCGATAAGTACTATGAGGACAAAGAGAGCGGCAGCTTCCAACTGCCGGAGGAGGTGGAAGCCAGCAACGAGTCGGTGATGCATATCCTCGATTCGGTCTACAACCAGAAGATGCTTACTCCCGAGAATGCACGGGGCAACAACGTGGAACTCCGTTTCGATGAGCAAAAGTTCAACCGGGAGGAGTTTAAGAAACTGTGGGCGAACATCAACACCAAGACGGCTTACGTGGTGGATTTCGAGACGGAGGAGTTGGTCCGCAAGGCGATTCAGCGTCTGAACAACCATTTGCACGTGTCGAAGATCTTTTTTACCGTCACCTCGGGAGCTTTGGAAAAGATTGAGTCAAAGGAATCGTTAGAAATAGGTGAGGGTTTCAAGCAACAATCGTCGAGTCATATTGATGTACACTCTGCAGTAAACGGCAACGTGAAGTACGACCTTGTTGGCAAGGTGGTGGCTGAGACCGGACTGACCCGCAATACGGTGGTACGGATCCTGACCGGTATCGAGAAACCGGTGTTCGACCAGTTCATGCTCAATCCAGAGGAGTTTATTCTCAAATGCTCCAACCTGATCAACGAGGAGAAGGCGACAGTGATCATCCAGCATATCGCTTACAACAAGCTCAACGATAGCTTCGGTACGGAGATCTTCACGGAACCTACTCTGAAAGGTAAGCTCGGTGTGAACGCAATAGCGGCAAATAAACACTTGTACGATTACGTGATCTTCGACTCTCCCTCGGTGGAAAAACCATTTGCCGAACAATTGGATATCAGTAGCGAGGTGAGCGTCTACGTGAAGCTTCCCAAGGGCTTTTACATCAACACACCGGTGGGGAAATACAATCCCGACTGGGCCATCGCATTCAACGAGGGTACCGTGAAGCATGTCTATTTCGTGGCAGAGACCAAGGGAGATATATCTACA
>JBAZIG010000165.1:0-490 GCA_041651955.1 Minisyncoccota bacterium
TAATTGGAATCAAGAAATTAATAGGCGCAGAGATGAGGATATTTATATGGGTTCAAAAATTTTAGTTTCTGTAAGACCGTTAAAAGAAGATAAATTAAAATTAAGAGGGCTTCATTTAGAAAAAGAAGTTGTATTTACGGATAATATTACTGTATTAAAAGTAAAAGATATTAATGAGTATATAAGTTCGTTGCCATACACTGCGTTAATAAATTCAAAACTACTAAGTTTCTATTTATATCAGGTTTCTTCACAATGGGGTAAGGGTGCTGAGAAAAGAGCTAAACTTAGAAATGTTGATTTAGAAATCTTACCAATAAAAAAAATATCAAGTCCCAAAAACAGGAAGTTATTCATAGACAAGATAAATGCTTACATACAAGAAAGAGAAAACGGACGCGATGGCAAATTGTTATTGGCTGAGTTAGACGAACTGGTTTATAATTTTTACGAACTAACCGACTACGAAAAAGAAATCATCAACGAATTT
>JBAZIG010000165.1:500-1089 GCA_041651955.1 Minisyncoccota bacterium
ATCAAGTAAATGTTGAGCGAGCAAGCGACACACTAAAATTGGTTAAACCGAGAGATATTCATATTTATTTTAAAGCATTCAAGGAATCTTTTGAACTTGTTTTATCGCCGGAACATACGCTAAATGCCTCGTTTAGTATTTCATCGAATGTTGGAGCGATTATAAAAATATCAATAGTAGAAAAAAATTCAGAGAAAGAGCTTGAGCAAGACAATACACTGCAAGTATTGCAATTTGTAAAAACCAAGCAACTTAATGAAACGGACAAACTATTGAAAGAAGAAAAAATAAAACTGTATGAACCCTCACATTTTTTCCTTATAAAAAGTAATCAATTTAAAGACTGGACTAAACGCCAAGCATATAAAGATGCTAAAGAAGAAATTGACTTGTTATTCTCAAACCTTCCCGATAAAAATGAATAAAAAGAATCAATTTATACAATTTGGATTAAAAGTATTAGGATACAAATCAAAGCAGGATTTAATTGAAAATCTTTTCATAAAATCAATTTACGACACATATGGTCGTGTTGATAAAAATGTAGCGATTGAAAATGATATCAGAGACCGCTTTATTTATGATTTTT
>JBAZIG010000165.1:1099-3592 GCA_041651955.1 Minisyncoccota bacterium
TGCTCAAAAGCTTAATAAATAAAAACATTCTCTATGTCAACTGGGAAAAATGGGTATTTAAAAATGCTGATGATTTAGGCCGAACAGACTTGTCTTTTGCTATTTCCGGATTTGAATTTATTGTTGAATGTAAGAGACTAAAAAATGCAAGTTCTAAATATATAAGTGATGGGCTAAGTCGCTTTATTAACAAGGAGTACTCTAAAAATGAATCTTATGCAGGGATGATTGGTTTTATCGTAGAAGGAGATGTTAAATGGATTTGTTCCTCTTTAATGGAGAAGTGTAAGCAAGAAAAATATAGTGAAAGTGAATTCTCACGTGCAAGAGTTGATTATTCTGAAACTTCTTTTTTAACATCACATAATCGAGAAGGTACTGATGTAATTAATATTTATCATTTATTTTTATCGTTTAGTTTGGGAAAAACAACAAAACACTAACACAGCATATCTGGATTTCAGTATTATTCCTGCATTCGTGACTCGTAAAAGTCAGTATAAATTGTTAAGAATTCTTCTTCCTTTACCTGATACACTTCCGGTCGATGTCGTTCAATTAGTATATGCATTAAATCCATTGGTATAGATTATTAGTATTAAAATCATAAAATATGAATAAAATTATTTTAAGTACAGGTTTATGGTCGGCAATAATCTGTTTGACTGCATTTATTGTTTGGATTATTTCGTTTACGGGTATTGCGATTCAATCGCCTCTTTTTTACTGGACAAATATGGAAGATTACAATGATTATATAAATAGCAATAGTCAATTCTTTCAATATCTTGCAAAGTCATTTATGATTATTTTCAGTTTGGCATACATGATATTAACAATCGTTTTTTATGAATTCATCACAACTGAAAGAAAAATACTTGCAAAGATTGCCATTGTATTTTCAATCATGTTTGCTTTGGTTTCATCTATTCATTATTTTGTTCAAATAATTTCCGTTCGATTTGCAATTGCAGAGAATGAATACTCAGGATTAGAACATTTTCTTCAATCAAACCCAATTTCTTTTTTATCCTCTGTAAATGTGCTTGGTTGGACTTTGTTTTTAGGGCTGTCTACGCTATTTATGTATCTAGGGTTTATTTATACATCTGGGGCAAAAGGAATAAGAATTGGATTATTGATAAGTGCTATTTCAGGTATATTTGGGGGAATTGGCTATTTATTTCAAATAGACATATTGACATTTGTTTGTCTTAATCTGGGGATTGGACTTGCTTTTTTTACAATCACTATTTCTTCAATCAGATTTATTAATAGATTAAAACGAGAACAAAAATAAATTCCAAACACACTATATTTCTGCATTCATATCACCTGAAATATCAATCCTAGCAAACAGCATTTTCCACTTATCACATACTTATTATCCCTTTCAAGCGTTGAACTATCATCATAAACTATAAAATCGGTTGTATATGTTTTCAGAATTAAAAAAATACAAAGAACAAGATCATTTCTTTCTTATGCCAAAGGATGACATACAAGAAGTTTGCAATGCTCCATCAAAAAATGGGGTATTTGTTATCCACTCTCTTAATAATTTAAGAGTTGAAATGGTGTATATAGGGAGTACAGATAGCAGTTTGGAACCTTCGGGATTAAAAAATCAAATTATGATGCGGGCAAAATTCCTTCAGGCAAAGATCAAGGAGGAAGGAGCAGAAGCTGTTGATATTTATTGGTATGTTACCAATGAAGATAATCCCAAAGAGGTTGAGTTAATTATCTTATCACTATATGTAGATGTAAATGAGGCTGTCCCCAGATGGAATTATTAATATTGTAAATCCTTGTGCAGCAAACAAAAATATTTAAAATCGAGCGATTATGATAGAAACAAAACATCTTACTAAAAAATTTGGAGACTTTGTTGCAGTTGATGATTTAAATCTATCAATTGAAAAGGGAGAATTATTCTCTCTACTTGGATTAAATGGAGCAGGAAAGACAACTACCATTAAAATGCTTTCTTGCTTGATTCTTCCTTCAAGTGGCAATGCTTTAATATTAAACAAGGATTTAATTAAAGATTCTCAATACATTAAGCAAAGGATAAATGTATCACCTCAAGAAACTGCAATTGCACGAAACTTGAACGTTCAAGAGAACCTTGAAATGATTGCGGGCATATATGGCATCTCAAAAAATGTAATTTCTGACAAAGTTGAGGAAATGATAACTGTGTTTAATCTTTCTGAAGTCCGCAAGAAGAAAGCCAGATTGCTCTCAGGAGGAATGCAAAGACGCTTAAGTATTGCAATGGCATTAATCACCGACCCTGAAATATTATTTCTTGTCGAACCAACATTGGGCCTGGATGTAATCGCTCGCAGAGAGTTATGGAGTAACATTAAAAAACTTAAGGAAAAAACCACAATTATCCTGACAACACATTATTTAGAAGAAGCAGAAGCCCTTTCTGACAGAGTTGCCATTATACAAAAAGGCAGAATTAAAGCTATTGGCACAGTT
>JBAZIG010000166.1:0-3560 GCA_041651955.1 Minisyncoccota bacterium
GTAAAGCCAATATTGGAGTTTCAGTATATACCAGCAGAGGTTGTTGTTCTGTTAAGGTTACTATTGAAGCTCCTTTTTTGTGTCACAAAATTCTTTACTTAAGGATATTTTCCATCAAATCTCTTAGCAGCAAGACCACAATTTCCGGAATCTCTAACCAGCCTCTGAGAATACGCTTTTAGCACTTTTTTTATGAATAGAAACAAAATTTTGCTAAGTCATTGATATACAGTTATTCTTGTTTCTATTCGTATCTATTTTAGAAACGAAAAAAGAAGCGTCAGAAGGAAACAAGCCGTTGCTATTAATCTATATGTCTTAGAGAGTGGATTAAGATTCTAGGGGGCCCTGAATCGGGGCACCCTTATTAATAAACACGTTGTAATACGGTGATAATTAATCTATTGTTGGAACTTTTATGACGCGGAAATATGAAATAATGGCATAATATAAAAGAGCTACTGCCCTCTGCAACATCGAACGATCAGACGATCAAACGATTTACAATGCTCCCCTGACAAGTAGCTCCATTCTTGAAATAAAGTTCTTTAGAAAAACGGATTAATCCAATGAATTTATATCTTCATAAACGAGTTAAGCCAGCCTATGGGCACAGAAATTATGCAGAGACTCACGCTGCAAAGAAGCGTCACAATTCTGGGGCATAAAATTGAAAAAGAGCAAACTTATTAATGAAGTTGGCGCTTTATCTACCACGTTACCTTCAAGCAATCAGTCTGCCCTTACTGGGACCAAAGACACAAAGCTTTTTCGATTTTCTCTGCTCAGCTTCTCCATACTGCATATCCATTTTGTGGCAAAAAATTCAAAGCAGCTCATCATAGTTTTCCCCAAGTATTTCTTTCTTAATACAATAGCTCACAAAGTCTGATCGCACTATATCTGCGAAAAGCTGGTCAAGGCACTTTATAGCGGTTTGATCCAGGTAAAAGGTAACGCGTTTGCGAATGCCGTTGCAATAAGGCTTGCGGCCCCTTTTATGAGGTTTTTCCTTGTTGTTATGCTCGTTCATAGCGTGCGGTTTTCCAGGTTAAGTTTTCAGGGGAAAAAAGGATTGAATAGTCCCCTTGCAACGATCTACGGGATTTGATATCAGGAACACAGGGATCCCCCTTATGGTTGTGTTCATTATCTTGGATTTCACAGATAACATCATCAAGACATTCTGCTGTCACATAGATGGCTTTACGTTCTTTGGCATGTTCTTCAAGTATATAATGCAAGTTGTTATCATAAGGAGGGCCAGATATATTAACTGCAATCAAATAAGCCTGGCCATTGGCAATTACCTGTATTAGGTCCACAATTAAGCATTCCGGGACTTCGAGCAGTACAGGATTAACGCATTCAACAGCTACACTTCTGAGGTAAAGCTTGGGAGTATAGCCTTGGCTTTTTGCCCATTGTTTAATCTCTTTGTGCAATGGAGAAAAATTTAGCCGTCGGGCTCCATGGGAGTTGTTGAAGAATTTAACTTCGGTGTGGTACTTCTTTTCCCTTTCGGGTGTTATTACTGAACAAAGCATATTTAAAGTTTTTATTGGTGAATATTCCCTTTTGGTGAAACAAAAATAGCATACCAAAGGCAGTGAGAAAGTCTAAGAATTCCATTCCATACCATCCTAATTTGGTTAAAACTTTTACACACCAATGATTCTCATAGACTACAAATGAAGAATATCTGCATCAGGAATCAATAACAACTACATTCTTTGATTTTATTAAGGTATAAGTAAATTGCTAGGGGGAGGGGGGCTGCGCAATTAGGGGAGAGGGACATGTCATTGGATAGAGGCTTTTATTGTTCTGTATATATATGATAAAAAGGTTTTTTATATTTTTACACATAATTACATACCTTTTATAGATTAGTTTTTTAAAATACATTTATATAGGTTGCGTATAATTTTCACTGCGGATTAAGATGATTTTTTAATTTGGTTGTGTTAATCTCCATAAATCGATGCTAAAGCTTTCTCTCTTGCCCTATTCTCTTTTTTTGTATTGCGCTTCATCCTGACTTTTCGTGACTTGAGTAAGACAAGGCGTGCTAACTCATCAAGACCCATTTTTTTGCTTACGAAAAAACCTCTGGTATACCTTGCATAAATTGTTAGTCCCCATTTGTCTATTAGTTCTTGCCTGATTTTTCGTAATTGGTAATGATTAGCGTAAGGTCGTAATGAGTTTGGTAATTCACATGGATCTGCAACTGCTCTGCTGTATCCTGCCATCCGAGCCAATAAGAAATTGTTGGTAATTCTACAATAGGCTTTATCAGCTAGGATAGATTTGATTGCAAGGTGTGCCAATAATGTAACATTCTCAAATTCTGTTTTTTCATTTTTGTAAAATTCCCAATAGGTTCCTAATCTTATGCCTGTGTATGGAGCATTAGAGGGAATGCTTTCATACAATTTTTTCCCAGTCTTCCAGGCTTCTTCTTTACTCCTGAATTCGATGTTGAACTTATTGGCGGCTCTTTCAAAGGTCAATTGATCTTCATCCTCATCTTCATCCTCATCACGAATTGTTGCGTAATAAGCGTAAACTGAGTAATAACTTATTTTATTCAAACAATTTTTTATGTTAGTCATCCAGTCTTCTAATAAGCACACAGGGAAATTGAAATAGTTTAATTTACTCATATTTGTTCTTATTGATGAGTTTATTCATTTATCGAGAGAGCGTATCATGAATTGATACCACAGTATTCACTAATGGTATCTAAAATAAAGTAAAAATTGAAGGACATCTGCTGAAAAGAGAAATCATTATTAACAAAGTTTTTAACAAAACCACTTGTTCCGATTAAGATTCGGAGAAACTGAATTGGTTAGGAGAACTATACACAGGAATTGAAATAACATTTTTTTAAACAATAGAAATACCGGCAATTGCACAAATCAGAAATGGGAGGCATAAGAAAGAAATAAAGGGATTTCCATTGTCTGTTCAGAGTATTTTGAAATTGAAGAAATGGAGGCAGATCATATTACGCTCTGCCATGAAGTGGGTAAAACAGCGGATCTCCTGGCCCTTCAATGTCAGGATGCTGCCAAGCTGGACGACCTGGGCGAGAAGTGGAAAATTGACATACAGGAGCTCATGGCAAAGATAAAGGACCTATCCGCCGCACAGGTGGATGCACTCTATTTCCGGGTTGAACAATTTTGGAATAGCGAGGATAAAAACCTGGAAGAATTTAGCCGTTTTTGACACTTATTATTTACCAGCCATGTTTTACAAACGCTGTATGACGCATATATATAAGCTATTACAGAGATATAGCGTATAGATTGTGGCTCTAGAGGTCGGGGGTTCGAATCCCCTCTTTCACCCTCAAAAGGAGAAAAATTGTAAATATTTTTTGGAGTTTCAATTTTCTCTCTATCTTTGCAGCCCCTTTCGGCGAGAGAGGGTACAAAAAAGAAGTTCATTGACAGATTGGAAGAACAAGTACAACAACAAAAAGTACAAGAGCAGAACGTTAATTTCTGAGAAGAAAAGAATGAGCGTAACGGGACGAGCTAAGAGTG
>JBAZIG010000167.1:0-3532 GCA_041651955.1 Minisyncoccota bacterium
TATTACAGAAATAATTGAAGTTTAAAACCATTTAAAAAATATTAGGGGACATTACAAATAATGATGATGAGTTAAAACAATTGCAACAAAGAATGGGTTGGATTTCGTGGTTAAGTTTATATAAGATAGTATTAAGAGCTGCAATAAAATGAAAAAAGAAGAGCGACTGCATAACACCCGTCACTTCGCAGGTAGATACCCCATTGACAAAAATCTTGCCGGTCTGCTCCCGAGTAACGACTCTAGGGGAAACTCCTAAAAACTCCACATCGACTCCGAATGTTTTGGAGGTTTTTGTAAGTCCACTTTTATAGATCAAGAAATCATAGAATAAAATATGGGCATCACCGAATGCTTACTTACAATGGTAACGGAAGATTTCACAATTCCACAAAAAGAATTTCATGCTATGCCATTATTCTGCATACCTTTACCCTACTTTTGCAATGTAACGATAATGAAGCAGGGCAATGGAGACCATCAAAACAGAAGCACAAGAGCAGGGAATGATTCCCTCTCATAAACAAAACATCTTGTTGCAAAACATTGAGCAGATCATAGAGATGTCGGAGAGTTCCGAGTTGAGTGACGTGTTTTTTGATCAAGCGAAACCATACATTGATTTTGTAAAAGACAAATTCCATCTCTCTGATATTGCCACAATTTTTTTCGCAGTTTTCGTAAATAACAACGATTCCTGTTATATCTCAGTCAAGAAGCTGGCCGATCATTTTAAATGCCGTAAGATCCGCATCATGCGCTATGGAGAGTCGTTCCTTGAGCTCGAAAGGCGTCGCCTTGTCCGTTGCAAAAGAAGTGACAATGAAATAGGGTACCGCATTCCGGCTGATGTAATCTATGCATTACATGATGGAAGAGATATCGAGCCGAAACAGATCTCCGACCTGTCGCAGGATGATTTTTTCAGTCGGCTGAATGACCTATTTTTAGAAAGAAAAGAAAGTGAGATTCGTTATGACCATCTGGCAATTGAAATGGATGAGTTGGTGAATGCCAATCTTCATCTCAATGTATGCCAAATAGTCAACAAGCATCGTTATACGGATCGTGAAAAGATTCTTTTGCTGTATATATGCCATGCGATGGTTAACGAGGACGAAGATTATGTCAGTTTTTACGAAATGCAACTAATTTTTGAATTTAAAGACTTATTGTTTATTAAAAAGACACTGAAACATGGAACCAATCCCTTGATTGAAGATCAGTGGATTGAAAATACAAGGAGCGATGATTTCATCGATGCCAATTATTACCAACTAACAGATAAAGCCAAACAGGAGTTAATCGGAATTGATCTCTCGCAAAGGGATGCAATTCAAAATGGTAATAATTATGTGATGCATGGTACGATTGGTAAAAAAGATCTCTTTTTCGATGCACAGGTACAGGAGCAAATTGAGCAGTTGACCGATTTGCTGATGCCTGAGAACTTTGAATCGGTACAGAAAAGACTTTCCAGCAACGGAATGCGCAATGGTTTTTCCTGCCTCTTTTACGGTCCACCCGGTACCGGTAAAACAGAATGTGTTTACCAGATAGCACGCAAAACAGGTCGTAATATCCTGACAGTCGACTTTTCAGAGATAAAAAGCAAGTGGGTTGGAGAATCAGAGAAAAATGTCAAAAAACTCTTCGACATTTATCGAAATAAGGTAAGTTCCTCTGATGCAGCTCCCATCTTTCTGTTCAACGAAGCAGATGCCCTGCTCGGCACACGCCTGGAGACACTTCGCTCGGTAGACAAAATGGAAAACGCACTGCAGAACATCATTCTTCAGGAGATGGAAAACCTGAATGGGATCATGATTGCCACTACCAACCTGACCAAAAATCTCGATGAGGCTTTCGAAAGAAGGTTTATCTACAAAATAAACTTTCTTAAACCACATCGGGATACGAAACGAAAGATTTGGCAAGCGATGCTTCAGAGTCTTCCAGATGCATATGCAGAAGAATTGGCTTCACGGTTTGATTTCTCTGGAGGGCAAATCGAGAATATCGTCAGGAAAATCACGGTTGAACTGGTTCTTACCGGTAAAGAACCTTCATTTGAGATGATTCATGAGTTCTGTAGAAACGAACAGATGAATCATTTCGATCGCCGTCCCAGGATAGGGTTCAATTCGCAAGCAATAATTGAGACTGCAAAATGACAACCAACAGAAAAAACAACAAAGAGCGTACCTCCACCCTGTTTAACCGGTATGTCTGGTTGGTGGAAACCATCCTCAGGGCAGACAGAATCAGCTTTGAGGAGATCAACGACAAGTGGAACCGTTCCCGTCTGAATTATTCGGGTGATGACATCCCCCTGCGTACCTTCCACAATCACCGTCAAGCTATCGAGGAGATGTTCGACATCAACATCGAGTGTGACAAGCGGAATGGATACGTCTATTTTATCGAAAACGCAGATGACATTCATGGGAAAGGCATTCGATCCTGGATGATGAGTGCCTTCTCGGTTGGAAATCTGCTCAACGAGAGCCGCGAGATGAAAGATAGGATCCTGTTCGAAAAGATCCCTTCCGGTCACCAGTTCCTGACATCATTTCTCGAAGCCATCCGCGACAACCTTACAGTTGAGATTACCTACCAGAGCTTTGAGAAAGATCAACCTTACACCTTCCCGGTAGAGCCTTATTGCCTGAAAGTGTTCCGGCAGAGGTGGTACCTGCTGGCCAGGACTCCTCATTACGATGAATTGCGCATTTACTCGCTGGATCGTTTGCATCGGGTTGATGTGACCAATACTCCATTTCTCTATCCGGCTGATTTCTCACCGGAGGAGTATTTCCATCATAGTTTTGGCATCATGCACAGCGGAGATGATGCTCCTGTAACTGTTGAGGTGAAAGTGTACGACAACCAGCGGCGATATTTTGAAACGCTACCCCTGCATCATTCACAAACGCTGTTGGAGGTTCAGGCTGAGTATGTCCTCTTTCAATATCTGCTGCATCCAACTTACGATTTTATTCAGGAATTGCTATCACACGGTGATAATGTAGAACTGTTGAAACCAACTTGGTTGAGAGAGGAAATCGCCGAGATGGTGCAGCAGATGTGGGGAATGTACAAAAGTTAAGAAATTAATATTTTTCTTTTCAATGTTGAGGTGAATAGGAGAAAAAATATTTATATTTAAACTATTAAAATGAAAACCAATTTGTTATCCAATGAATAGTTTTGCCGCCATCGATTTTGAAACAGCCAACTCACAACCTACGAGCGTTTGCAGCGTGGGTGTGATAATTGTCCGCGACGGAGTGATCATAGAGAGGTTCTACAGCCTGATCCGCCCCGAACCGGAGTATTACAGTTATAGGCACAAGCAGGTGCATGGCATCACCTACGATGATACCGTGAATACCCCAATCTTTCCGCAAGTATGGCGTCAAATTGAACCACTCGTTGAAGGTCTGCCGCTTGTTGCGCACTGCAAGAGCTTCGACGAAAGATGTCTGAAAGCCTGTTTCCGAATGTACCAGATGGATTACCCCGATTATGA
>JBAZIG010000168.1:0-621 GCA_041651955.1 Minisyncoccota bacterium
TGGTTTGGCCATACCGGTCGATCCTGCCATTTCGCTGTGCCAGTGTTATCAGCGACCAGGGAATATCGTAGTTAAACATGTGGTTGCAGTAGTAGTGCAGGTTTACTCCTTGCGAACCGGCATCCGAAGTGAGCAATATACGATAGTCAGAGTCCTCTTTACCAAAATCATCGATGATGCGCTGTTGCTCCATATCGGTGAGTGATCCGTGAAAATCGGCGATTACGCTGTCATCCAAATCAAAGTCGCGCTGCAATTTCGCTTTTAAAGCTTTGAGCGTCTCAATCCGCTCAGCAAAAACAACGATTCTGAAATCTCTTTTTCTTCCATACCAGCCTAAGTCGATTAACTTTTTTCTAAATGCCAGGTATTTGGCATCCTGCTTATGATGGATGATTGCCTCTAGTTTCACCTTCAAATTGCTCAGAACATCACGGTTCTGTTCCACAATATCTTCCTGTTCTGTGAGTGCATCCAGTTTACTGATCCTGTTTTCAATGGACTTTAACGCTGCCTCGGGAGATGACATGTAGGACTTGAACAGACCAATGGCAAAAAGTAAATCTTTTTTCTGTTTGTTGCTGGTTTGCTTTCCGAACAAACTAGTGGAAATATCGTCCG
>JBAZIG010000168.1:631-3516 GCA_041651955.1 Minisyncoccota bacterium
CATTCTCTGCGTCGTTGAGCTGGGCATGGATGGATATGACCTCTCGATCCTGAAAATTAGAACGTACGGCATCATCGTCAATATCGTTTTTAAACCGACGTACATAGTAATCCTTGATATCTTCCCGTGAATAATTGTGCTCCTCTTTGATGGCCAGCGGCTCAATCATGTTGATGAGGTTGGCAAAGTTTTCCGGTTTTCCGTTGTGAGGAGTGGCTGAGGTGAGAATCAGCGACTCGCACTTGGTGCTGAGCAATTGTGCTAGCCCTCCCCGCTGCGAGGAGCTGTTTGCAACAGTATGGCACTCATCGATAACCACGATGTCCCAGCGTGTTTTCTCGATATAGTGCTGAAACTTGGCATTGTTTTTCAAGGTGTCTATGGATACGATGGTCTTATCGTAATAGTCGAAGGGATTCTTGTTGATCGGGAGTTCAGATTTGATTCTGGAAATCCCGTCCGAATCGAGGCGCACCAGTGGGATGGCAAATCGATTCCATATCTCCTGTTGGAACTGGGAGAGGATGGACTTCAAAGCCAGGACCAATATTCGCTTTCCTTTGCCCCGTTTGATCATTTCAGCAAGGAAGATACCCACCTCAACCGTTTTGCCGAGTCCCACACCATCGGCAATCAACAGTCGGGGCCGGGGAAGTTGAAACGCCTTTAATGTGGGCTCCAACTGGTAATCAGCCATATTGAAAGCAGCTTTATGAGCCACAGTTATGCGATTGCTGTAAACGGTGGAATTGCGAATATGGTTTTCGATAAATAGTTTGGTCTTGCGGTATCCTTGATCATAATCAGCAATCAACCGGGTCTCTGTCGGATCGATCACACGAATAGTATGGTCGATACTGGTATCGAATATAAAGTGCTTTGCCTTTACCAATTCAGAAATACCTTCCACAGAAAGAATCCATTTACCGTTGTTTTCTTCCACATTGGTAACAATAAAATCCTCATTTCGATTGGTAATGCGTTGCCCTGGGGTGAAGTTCATATTTAATCGATCTTAATTTGATTTATCAGTTGCTCAATTTCTTCTTTTCTTCCCCTGCGAGATGCATATCTCAACAATTTGTTGTTGTTAACTGTGTATTTCGCATAAGCTTCATTGAAAATCCTTTTTTTTTCACTGCCCTGGTAAAACGGGAACAAATCTTCATCACAGCACAAATCGACCAGTATCTTTTCAAGGGTAATCGTATTGATGTTGCTTATAGATTGGAGAGGGGCTTCTGAAATCAGGGGTTTTACAATGAGGGGAGTGTTGGAATTGAAAACGTATTGTTCCAAGATACCATTGTTGGGGTTTAAAAACACCGGGTTATAATTTTCCCTCAGTGAATAGAATACGGACTCGATGCTATCCTTGTCCACTTCGATTAACGTGAAATGGTTGTTGGAAATATGCAACGTAAATTCAGTCAACAACGACGTATCCCACACACAAACGATGCTGTATGGAAATTCCGAAAGAATTTTCTTGTAAATAGATTCGGTCTTATTATCTAAATAGGGAACAAAAATAGTAGTTCTGCCAATCTTGTATACTCCACGCCCTCTTCGCTCCAGGACACCTTTTGAAACCAAATGATAGACTCTCCAATTGATCGTTGCTTGTTTTACATCAGGTTCAAGACTCCGATAAAAATTGGAAATATCACTGGTATTGAAGTTATGCATGTCTCCAAAACACTCTTTTAATTTGTTGATATATAATCTGTCGGTTGCTATGATGTTGCATTTTTTGATGGCACAAATGTAAATCAATATTTTGGCAATATGAAACATGAATTGCCGAAAATGTGAACGTTTTATTTTGTAGATCCAGGACAAAGATGAAAGAAAAGAGCAGGGGAAATCGTATATCAATGCGAAAATAGTATCTTTGAAAAAAATGGTTCGATCATCTGTTACGCACATTCGTCATCTTGCTGGTTAGGAATCAACAACCTCACCAGCTTTCATACAGGAGACAGCTCCGGTAGACACCAATGCCAACAGTTCCATACAATTGAATGGTTTGTAAAAATCCTAAGCATAAATTGAAGAGATGAGACCCAACAGTTTTTTATCCACACTTTTTTCCATTTTGATTTTTTCCGCTTCACCCCTATCTGGACAAAGCATGAAAAATTTGTCGGAGATCAACATCCGTGATCCCTATATCCTGACTGACAGGAAGAGCGGCAATTACTACATGTATAAATCTGCTTCTGTCGATAGATCCGGTAACAGAGTGGGAGGTGTCGCGGTCTATAAAAGCAAAAACCTCAAAGAGTGGGAAGGTCCTCTGCAGGTCTTTACCGTACCGCAAGAGAACTGGATCACCGGCGCTGTCTGGGCACCTGAGGTACACGCTTATAACGGGAAATACTATCTGTTTGCCACATTGAATTCAGATATCGAGTGGAAAAAAGAGCAAAAGGGATGGCCAAAATACACCTTCCGCGGAACACAGATATTCGTCTCCGATGATCCTGAAGGGCCCTTTCTCCCTTTCGACCATACACCACACACTCCCATGGAGAGGATGGCTCTCGACGGCACGTTATGGGTGGAGGAGGGACGTCCTTACATGATCTATTGCCACGAATGGGTAGAGATTGTCGACGGAAGCATGGTACTGGTAGAACTGGCATCCGACCTCTCAGTGGCGGTTGGAGAAAGCACAAGACTGTTTCACGCTTCGGCAGCCAAATGGTCAACGGGCTCCCTGCATGATGATCTTCAGGTCACCTCCCATGTGACCGATGGCTGCTTTCTTTATCGCTCCAAAACAGGCAAGTTGCTGATGATCTGGTCCAGTTTCATGAACGGAGAATACGCGATCGGTATAGCCGAATCGCTTACCGGAAAAGTATCGGGCCCCTGGAGAC
>JBAZIG010000169.1:0-3501 GCA_041651955.1 Minisyncoccota bacterium
TAATTTAGGCCCATGGAAATTATGGGGACTACCGGGATTAATTTTACAGGCTACAGATAAAGAAGGCTATTTCAACTTTCTGCTAACTGGTTTTGAGCGTATTACTGATAAAAATATTATTTTTAATACACAAACAGAAGTAGACAAAAAAGATTATGTTAAATGCTCAAAAACCAAATTTAAAGAAATGGATAAATTGTATCATGAAGATAGTAAAGCCTTTATGGGAACTTTCCTTGGACTTGAAAATATAACGATTACCAACTGAAATTCCCGCTTTTTTCTAACCAGATTATTGTTAATTACACGTAATCTACTGATAAATAGTGAAAATATTTTGGCAAACCCTTGTTTTTCTCAAACAATATGGTTACATTTGTAACCATATTGAAGATTCATTGTCATGGGAAAAAGGGTCATCGAGATCAAGGCGAAGAATGGAACGGTATATCTCTACGAGGATGAGTCATACTGGGACAGGGAAAAGGGTTACTCAACGCACAAGCGCACCTGTATTGGCAAGAAGGGGGCAGATGGTGAGGCTATTTACAACACTTACTATAGGAACCGGGAAAAGATGCATCAACTAGCCGCAGAGGTAAAGAAGCCCAACGAGGTATCCAACACCACATTCGTTGGAGAGACGATGATACTTGACAAGGTGACCCGGGATACTGGTGTTTCACGCGTTTTGACCGAGAGCTTCGGGGAAAATGATGCCCGCAAGATCATCGCGTTGTCTTACTACCAGATATGTCGGGGGAAGGCATTGAGCAACGCGGAAGACTGGTTGGAGCAGCGCGGTTTGGGGAATATGGGGTTGAGTTCACAAAGGGTGTCCGAATTGCTCGAGAGATTGAAGCAAGACAAGGTGAACACGTTCTTTCAACTCTGGGCGGGGGAACACGCGGAAAAAGGGAGCCAGCTATTCGATTTGACCAGCGTGAGTACCTACGGCAAACGAAACCCTTACGCGGAGTACGGGTACAACAGGGATAGGGAAAACCTCGAGCAAATCAACCTGGCACTGCTGACCTCGTGTGGGAGCGGGCTGCCTATGTGGTACCAGGTGCTCCCCGGGAGCATGTCCGACAAGGTGATCCTGGATCAGGTGTTGTCGATGATGAAGAAGATGGAAGTCCCAAGGTTTACCTTCGTGGGTGATCGCGGTTTTTATAGTGACTACAACCTTGAGCTGTTGTCACGCGAGGGCTACAAGTTCACCATCCCGGTGCCGTCCAATGTCGCATGGCAAAAGAAATTGATCGCGGAACATCGCGACACACTTGTGCGCCCGGGGAACCTGATCGAGCAAAATGGGAGTATCATGTACGGGAAGACCATCTACAAGACTACCCCTGCTCATGGCAGAACCTGGTATCACCTGTATTTTGACCCCGCGAGAAAAGACAAGATCATAGCCTCTTTCATGCAAAAGCTAAGGGCTTTGAAAGATGAGCTGGAAGCAGACAAGCTTGTAGAATCACACCGGACGATGTATGAGCGTTACTTCATCGTCAAGGAGACCCCCGTTCGGGGCCGGTCGGTGAATTATAACGATGAGGCGATACAGGAGTTCATCAACAGTGACAGTTGTTACTGGGTACTGATCTCTACCTCAGCCAAAACGGCGGTTCAGGCACTGGAACAATACCGGGAGAGAAACGGTGTGGAATTGTACTTCGATGATGAGAAGAATCTCCTGGACTTGAGACGCCTGAAGAACCATAGCGAGCAGACGATCAAGGGAAAAATTTTCGTGACCTTCATCTCTCTGATCATCCTTGCAAGGTTACGAAAAATGGTGGGCCAGATTGACAAGAAGAAACGCAAACACTGGTCTGAACAAGATATGTTGCGCAAGGTGGAAACTTATGCAAGGGTTCACTTCGAGGGAAAATACAAGGATGTGTACTCCACACCCACCGCGGCTCAGCGACTAGTCTTCGACCTCCTGGAGATACCATACACCTTCAAGGGTAAGGAAAGTACATCGGGAAGAGAGCTGTAAATATGGTTACAAAAGCACGGGATTTTCGGTTATAAAGGTAGGGATTTGTAAAAAAGAAAGCGCATTTAAAGGTTAATAAATCATAGTAGAACATTGCTGTCCCATTAAAATCACAAAGTGTTCTTTGAAATATTTGAATATTAGTTAGTTTCATAGGTTTTTCAAAAAAACGGATTTCGATTCCGACCTTTGCAAATTCTAATAGATTTGCAATGCATAAGGACAAATTTGTTTTTGCTCAACTCATAGCCTTTCTTGACAGGAACAGGTTCAATCGAATCGTTTCCAAGTATAATGGTGATAAATACGTTAAACATTTCACTTGTTGGAATCAATTGCTGGCGCTTATGTTCGGACAACTATCCAACAGGGAAAGTTTGCGCGATTTGATCATTGCCCTGGGAGCTCATCGCTCCAAGTGTTATCATTTAGGGCTAGGTAAGAATGTCTCAAAATCATCTTTAGCCCGGGCAAATCAAGATAGAGATTACCGTATTTTTGAAGAATTTGCTTACTTCCTCGTAAATGAAGCCAGACAGAAACGTGCCATAGACATTTTCAAGCTAGGAGGAAATGTATATGCTTTTGATTCCACGACAATTGACCTATGCCTGAATGTCTTCTGGTGGGCAAAGTTCCGAAAGAAGAAAGGCGGGATCAAGGTTCACACCTTGTATGATGTGGAAACTCAAATTCCGGCATTCTTCCATATAACAACAGCTTCTGTCCACGACTCGAAGGCAATGGATAAAATCCCTTATGAATCGGGGGCTTACTATATATTTGATCGTGCATATAACAACTTCAAGATGCTGTATCGCATTCATCAAATAGAAGCCTTCTTCGTTGTCAGAGCAAAGAAAAATCTTCAATACAAAGCTGTCAAATGGAAGCGAAGATTACCGAAGAATGTTCTTTCTGATATGATGATCGAATTGACCGGATTTTACCCGAAACAATATTATCCGGGGAAACTTCGGCTGGTTCGCTATTGGGATGAAGAACAAAAACGGGAGTTTGTTTTCTTAACCAATGCTATGGATATATCAGCCCTCCAGGTTGCCGAGCTGTATAGGAACCGTTGGCAGGTGGAACTATTCTTTAAATGGCTCAAACAGCACCTCAAAATTAAAAAGTTTTGGGGTACTACTGAGAATGCAGTAAGAATACAAATCTATGCTGCCATATGTGCCTACTGTTTGGTCGCAATCATTCAGCATGACATGCAACTTGACAGGAGCACATATGAAGTTCTCCAAATCCTAAGCATATCATTGACGGATAAAACTCACTTAAAAGACCTCTTTAACAAAACTAATTTTCAATATGATAAAGAACGATGTGACTCTAATGAGCTAAGTTTGGGTCTGCTGAATAATAGATATTTATTCTGAAAATCAGCAAATTAAACGATATAAAATTTGCATAACTGCAAGAAATTGAGTATTTTTACTTCATAAACCTTGCATTTTATGATACGATACAAGAGC